>NZ_JBNAIL010000007.1:0-126946 GCF_052048195.1 Candidatus Pelagibacter sp. HIMB123
CGGTTACAATTATTTTTTTCATTGATTAAATTATTTTTACATTAGTAAAAAGTATTAGTATAGTTGATTTAGCTAACACTTATGTCAATATCTAGGCAAAATTTATCTGTAGTTATAGTGAGTTATATTAGTGAGGAGGTAATATATAATTGTATAGAGTCTATACCGAAAGATATTAATATTTTAATTGTTGATAATTCTGGAAACAAAGAATTTAAGTTAAGCATTGAAGAAAAATATAGTAATGCAAAATGTATTATGTCTCTCGAAAATTTAGGCATGGGAGCTGGAAATAATTTAGGCTTAAAACATTCTACTACTGATTTTGCTTTAATTTTAAACCCTGATGTTGTTTTAGAAAATAACACAATCGAAGAATTGATTATCGCTTCAAAAGAAATTGAATCATTTGCTGTAATTGCTCCTATTATAAAATCAGGTATTAACATTAATTACAAATTATTCGACGAAAATAAAAAAAATGAAAATTCTATTAATCCTTTTATGGTTAAAAGTGTTGATGGATTTGCAATGCTTTTAAATGTAAAAAAAATAAATCAGATTAAAAATTTTGAAAATTTTAAATTTTTTGATGAAAATATTTTTTTATATTTAGAAAATGATGATTTTTGCAAAAGATTAATTGACCATAATGAGCAAATTTATGTTGTTCCTAAATCTAAAATAAATCATTTAGGTGGGAAGGCTGTTAGTCAAAAGTTTTCAGAGGAAGTAGAACTGTCTAGAAACTGGCATTGGATATGGTCAAAATTTTATTTTAACAGAAAACACAAAGGTTATTTTTTTGCATTAATTAATGGTTTGCCAACTTTTATCTCAGCAGTGTTAAAGTATGTATTATATCTTGCAATATTTAATCCCAAAAAAAGCAAAATATATTTACACAGGGCAATGGGTTATTTGAATGCAGTAATAGGCAGAAAATCTTTTTTTAGACCAAATATAAAAATTTAATGTCCTGGAAATTCCATTAAATTTTCAACATTGTATTTTTTTTTAATTAAAATATCTGAGCCACCTAAATCAAATAGATTAATAACAAATATAAAAGCAGCAACTTTTCCTTTTGAAATTTCAACAAGTTTTGCAGCAGCTTCTGCAGTCCCACCTGTTGCAATTAAATCATCAATAATTAAAACAGTATCTTTCTCGTTTATAGAATCTTTGTGCACCTCTATTGTTGCTGTTCCGTATTCTAACTCAAAATCTACTGAATGAACCTCTGCAGGTAATTTATTTTTTTTTCTGAGCATAATAAATGGTTTTTTTAAAATATAAGAAACTGCAGAAGCAAATACAAAACCTCTAGACTCAATTGCAGCAATTTTTGTAAAATTAAATTTTTTTGATCTTTCTACTATTTGGTTGATTGTTTCAGAAAAAGCATTCTCATCTTTAATTAAAGTTGTAATATCTCTAAACAAAATCCCTTTTTTTGGATAATCAGGAATAGATCTAATATAATCTTTTAAATTCATAATAGTTAAATATAAAAGTATAAATAAATAAATTTTTAATTATGACAATAGGTAAATTAGCAATAATCGGTGGTAGTGGTCTTTATGACGTTGAAGAATTCATAGATAGAGAATTACTGGATATACAAACTCCATGGGGCAAACCTTCGGATCAGATCTTAAAAACTAAATATAATACTAAGGAAGTTTACTTTTTACCAAGACATGGAAGAGGACATTATGTTTCTCCTTCAAATATAAATTTTAGAGCAAATATAGATGCACTTAAGCAATTAGGTGTAACAGATATTGTTTCTGTATCAGCTGTTGGTTCTCTTAAAGAAAATTTACCTCCTGGAAAATTTGTTATCATTGATCAATTTATTGATAGGACTTTTGCAAGAAATAAAACTTTTTTTGATGATGAGATTGTTGCTCATGTATCAATGGCTCACCCAACCTCTAATGGTTTAATGAATGCATGCGAAGAGGCAATTAAAAAATCTAATATAGATTACCAAAGAAATGGAACCTATATTGTTATGGAGGGACCACAATTCTCTACATTAGCTGAATCTAATTTATATAGATCTTGGAAAGCAGATGTAATTGGAATGACTAATATGCCAGAGGCAAAATTAGCAAGAGAAGCTGAAATTAGATATGCATCAGTTTCTATGGTAACAGATTTTGATTGTTGGCATCCAGATCATGAAAATGTTGATGTTCAACAAGTGATCAAAGTTTTATTAGGAAACGCTGAAAAAGCAAAAATTATGATTAAAAATTTAATTGATAATTTTGAAAATCATATTGAACCAAATGACCCAACAAACAATTGTTTAGATGTAGCAATTATTACTGCTCCAGAAAAAAGAACTCAAAAAACTAAAGATAAGTTAAAAACAGTTGCAGGAAGAGTTTTAAATAAATGAAAAAAATATTTTTATTTATCTTATTATTAATATTTTCTACAACAACTAATTCTGAAGAATATCCTAATTCTTGGAAATTGGACATTCATTGCAAACAAGGAAAGTGGGAATGGCATGAATCTGCTTTTGTTGTAAATGTTGAAAACAATGAGTTTTCACTAGGACCTTTTAATAGATGGAATAAAAAAAATTTTGTATTTAAGGGAAAAATTGAAAATAATAAAATAAATATTACTGAAAAATTAACTTTTAGCAATGGATATAAAGGAACAATTAAATATTCAGGTGAATTTATTAGTGATAAAGAAGCAACTTTAAAAGGTAAGTTCAAATCTGATCCAGATTGGAAATGCAAAGGAAGATTTTTTAAAGTAGATCGTCCGCCACACTTTACTCCTTTCAAATACTTAAGCGAAGCAACTGAAGAGATAATAAAATTTACAAGCTATAATCCAGGTATACCATTAACAATTATAAATGGATCTTACGTAAATTCTCCTGTTGAAGTTTCAGGAAAATTAATACTTCCTAAAGAAGGTGATAACTTGCCAGTAGTCGTTACAGTTCATAGTAGTGGAGGTCCAAGTGAGTTTACCAGTGTAACTCAATCATGGCGTAATGATTTTAAAAATCAATTATTAAAAAACAATATTGGTATTTTTGAAATAGATAATTTTACAAGTAGAGGTGTCAAAGAAACTGCAACTAATCAAGGTAAAGTTTCTATTAATGCAGGGGAACTAGATGCTTTAGTTGCATATAAAATATTAGATAAACATCCAAGAGTTAATGCTAAAAAGTTGGGTATTACGGGTTTATCAAGAGGTGGAAGCGCTTCCAGCATGGCTGTTGAAAAAAAATTTTCTGATGTTGTGCTTGGAGAAGAAAATTATTATTTAGCTTCACTCCCAATGGCTCCAGATTGTTATAATGTGGGATTTGAAAATCCGACACCAACACCAGCAAAAATATTGTTTTTACTTGGAGGTGCCGATGATTACACTCCAGCAAAATTTTGTGCTAAGTACGCAGAAAAAATGAAAAAAGCTGGAGGTGATGTTGAAGTTATTGTTAAAGAAGGTTGGCATCACGATTTTTATTCAGATACACCAACAGAAAATTGCAAAGGATGTATACATATGAATAAATGCGAAATAAATTTTCCTGATGGCTGGCTTATAGATGATAAAGGATTTATTACAGAAAATTTACAAGAACCTATGGCTAAATTCTTTAAAATTGATTTAGAAAAATGGAGGGAAAAATTTATCAAAGCTGGTGATAAACCAGGAGCTAGTAATAAATTATATAGAAAACTATACATAAAGATTTACAAAAAATGTGGAGATAAAGGAACAACAGTTGGCGGTGACCATGGACGAGAAACTGTTGGTATAGCTGTGCCATTTTTTGTTAATGCGTTAAAATCATAAAATTAAATGAAAATAGAAGGTAAAGAATATCGTACAATCTGGTTTGAAAATCATGTAGTTAAGATTATTGATCAAACAAAACTTCCTCATCAATTTATAATTAAAGAATTAAAGACAGTAAAGGATGCGATAAATGCTATTAAAATAATGGAAGTGAGAGGAGCACCCTTAATTGGAGGAACAGCTGCTTATGGAATTGCTCTAGCAGTTCAAGAAAATAATGATCTAGAATTTATAAAAAAAAGTTCAGAGGATTTAATTCAATCAAGACCTACTGCAATTAATTTAAAATGGGCTGTAGATCGTATGATGAAAAAATTATCAAGTATCAATAGCGATCAAGTTTTAGATATAGCTTTAAATGAGGCAAAAGAAATATGTGATGAAGATGAAAAGTTTTGTGAAAGTATTGGTATTAATGGATTAAAAGTAATTGAAGAAATTTATAATAAAAAGAAAGACACAGTAAATATTTTAACACATTGTAATGCAGGTTGGTTGGCAACTATTAATTGGGGCACAGCAACATCACCTATTTACCATGCTCATAAAAAAGGAATACCAGTACATGTATGGGTAGATGAAACAAGACCAAGAAATCAAGGTGCAAATTTAACATCATACGAATTAAACGAAGAGGAAATTCCGAACACAATTATTGCTGATAATACAGGGGGTATTTTAATGCAGAGGGGTGAAGTTGATATGTGTATTGTAGGTACTGATAGAACTTTATCTAACGGAGACGTTTGTAATAAAATTGGAACTTATCTTAAAGCATTAGCCGCTCATGATAATAATGTTCCTTTTTATGTAGCTCTTCCAAGCTCAACAATTGATTGGGAAATTAAAGATGCAAAAAATATTCCCATTGAAGAAAGAAATTCAGAGGAATTATCTCATGTTGAAGGTATAGATGAGAATAATGAAATTAAGAAAGTTTTGATATACCCAACTAAAAGTAAAGCTATGAATTTAGCTTTTGATGTAACGCCCGCAAAATATGTGACAGGATTAATTACTGAAAGAGGGATTTCAGAAGCTTCTTTTAATGGTTTAAAAAAATTATTTAAATGAAAAATTTAAGATCTGAAATAATAAAATATTCAAAAATGCTGAATTCAAAAAAGTTATCAGCATTAAGATCTGGCAATATTTCATCAAGGTATAAAGATGGTTTTTTAATTACTCCTTCAGGAAAAAAATATTCAGCATTAAAGAACAATGATATAGTTTTTGTTTCCCTGAATGGATACTTTGATAAAAAAAAAGGAATTCCCTCATCTGAGTGGAAGTTTCATCAAGATATCTACAGAAGTAAAAAAGAAGCAAAAGCAATTGTTCATGCACATTCAACATGTGCAACCGCAGTTTCTACTCACAAGAGAGGAATACCACCTTTTCATTATATGGTTGCGATGGCTGGAGGTCATGATATCAAATGTGCAAAATACGCAACTTTTGGAACAAGAGAACTATCAAAAAATATTTTAAAAGCATTAAAAGGTAGGAAAGCTTGTTTAATTTCAAATCACGGACAGATTGCATTTGAAGAAAATTTATCAAAAGCATTTGAACTTGCTGAAGAGGTTGAAAATATATCGCTTCAGTATATAACGAGCCTTAAATTGGGTAAGCCTAAGATTCTTTCAATTAAAGAAATGAAAAAAGTTTTATCCAAAGCAAAAAATTATAAAAGAGGATAATTAATGACTAAAGTTGGAGAACACATAACTCTAGACATTATAGGTACAACAAAAGAATACGACCCTTCCGTATTTGAAAAAGTAATTAATGACATTGCAAAAGTTGCAAAAGTTACAATTTTAAATATTTCAAAATATAAATTTGAACCTCAGGGTTTTACAATTCTTGCTTTATTAGCTGAAAGTCACATTAGTTTTCACACATTCCCTGAAAGAGGAATTATAAGTTTCGATTTCTTTACATGTGGAAAAGTAAGCCCTTCTGTTGCAATTGATATTGTAAAAAAAGAATTTGAACATAAAAGAATAGTTAAAAAAGAATTTAATAGAGATACCAAATCTCTTTATCATGACATATACAGTTCACCAGGCTTACAAAAATCATATGTAGTGAATGATGTTTTAGAAGATTTTAAATCTAAAGTTGGTCAACATATAGAAATTTTAGACCTAGAACAATTTGGTAAATCTTTATTTATTGATGGTGAAATACAAGTTGCATCAACTGATGAGCATTTATATAGCTCAACCTTTGTAGGTTCTGGTTTAAATTTAAACAAAGATAATGAAAGAGCGGCAATTATTGGTGGAGGAGATGGTGGAGTTGCAAGAGAATGTATTTCAAAAAATTTTAACTTTATCGATTGGTATGAACTAGACCCTGAAGTAGTCGATGTTTGTAATAAACATCTTGGAGATATTGGAAAAAAAGCAACTGAAAAAAATTCTGTAAAATGTGTTTGGGGTGATGCTTTTGAAAGTATTAAATCAGTAAGTGATGATACTTACGATCATATATTTGTAGATCTAAATGATGATCAATTTTGTATAGATTTAGCTGCAAAAAATATGGACTCGTTAGTCAGAATATTAAAACCAAAGGGAGTTATTACGGCTCAAGTAGGAAGTCAGGATAAAAAACCACAGCAGGTTGAAAATTGGTTAAATGTTTTTAATCAAAACTTCGGAAATGCAAAATTATCAAGAATTTATATACCTAGTTTTGATTGTTCTTGGAATTTTTCTTCTTCAATAAATCATTAATTTTTCTTTTTTCTTTTTTAAAACTGTGAAATAATTATTCCTAATTAAAGGAGAAAATAATGAATGTATTTAAAAAAACTATTTTAACAGTTCTAGCTTCTTTATTTTTTATCATTGGAAATGTTTCTGCTGAAAAAATAAAAATTGGAACTGAAGGCGCTTACCCTCCATGGAATTCAAAAGATGCATCAGGTAATCTTATTGGTTTTGAGGTAGAGCTTGCTCAAGAACTTTGCAAAATTATGAAGTATGAGTGCACAATTGTTGAACAAGATTGGGACGGTATGATCCCAGCCCTAGTAATGAGAAAGTTTGATGCAATAATGGCTGGAATGTCTATTACGGCTGAAAGACAAAAAACAATTACTTTTTCACAAGGTTATGCTGATGAAGTAGCTTCTCTTGCGGTAATGAAAGGTTCAAGTTTAGAGGGAATGGATACACCAGAAGGTATTAACTTATCATTAGGTGGATCTGATGTTAAGAAAGCTCTTAAGACATTAACAGGGGCACTTGCTGGAAAAACCGTTTGTACTCAAACAGGTACAATTCACCAAAATTTTTTAGAGTCTGGTGATGTAGGGAGTGTAAATGTTAGAACTTATAAAACTCAAGATGAAGTTAACCTAGATTTAACATCTGGAAGATGTGATGTTGCCTTAGCTGCAGCAGTAGCATTTACAGACTATGCAGATAAATCAGGTAAACCAGTTGTATTAGTTGGACCAACTTTTTCAGGTGGTGCATTTGGTAATGGTGTAGGTGTTGGTATCAGACAAGCTAGCGATAGTGCGATTGGAAAAAGAGATGCCAAAATCTTAAAAGACTTCAACAAAGCAATTAACAAAGCTAGAAAACAAGGAATTATTAGCAAACTTGCTATTAAGCACTTTGGTTTCGACGCTTCTATGTAATTCATTTCAGATTTGGCGACTATAATATATAGTCGCCAATCTATATGGAACTTCTCGCATTTGGTAAAACAGGTTGGGGGGATGAGTTATTTTACGCTACCCTGATGACAGTTGCTGTATCAATTACAGCAATGTTAGTTGGTTTCTTTTTTGCATTAATATTTACGCCTTTAAAGCTTTCAAAATATAAAACTTTAAATTTAATTGGTAATTTTTACACCACAGTTATTCGTGGAGTACCTGAACTGTTAGTAATTTATCTTTTTTTCTTTGGGGGAAGTGGTGCAATTATGTATGTAGCTTCAATTTTTGGTTATTACGAATACATCGAGATTAATGCATTTATTACTGGTTCCATGGCTATTGGTATTATATCAGGAGCTTATTCAACAGAGGTATTTCGGGGAGCAATTCAATCAATAGACAAAGGTCAATTTGAAGCTGCAAAAGTTCTTGGAATAAATAAGTTTGGGCAGTTTTATAAAATAATACTACCTCAAATGTTAAGACTTGCTATTCCAAATTTAAGTAATGTTTGGCAAATAACTTTAAAAGATACTTCTCTTATCTCAGTTACAGGGTTAGTTGAAATAATGAGACAGTCTTATATTGCAGCTGGCTCAACAAGGGATCCACTCTTCTTTTATTCGTTTGCAGCAGTTTTATATCTTTTGCTTACTTACGTTAGTATGAAATTAATTAACAAATTAGAAGTGAAGTATAGCAGGGGGTATTAATGGATTTTGATTTAATGATAACTAGTTTCCCTAAACTTCTAGGAGCAACAGTAGTTACTTTAAAATTATTATCTGCATCATTATTTTTTGGATTATTCCTAGGTCTTTTCTTTGCAATTTTAAGATTAAATAAAAATATATTTATCAATAAATTTGCTTATGGCTATTCATATATATTTAGAGGAACACCATTATTGGTCCAGATTTTCATAATTTATTTTGGATTAGGCCAAATTGAATATTTAAGAACAACATTTCTATGGGTAATTTTAAAAGAACCTTATTGGTGTGCAATTATAGCTTTTACTCTAAATACTGGTGCATATACCTCTGAAATTTTAAGATCAGCATTTCAAACAATAAAACCAGGTATAATCGAGGCTGGAAAAAGTTTAGGAATACCAAATAAAATAATCTTTTATAAAATTCAAATTCCTATTGCTATTCGACAATCACTCCCAGCATACGGAAATGAAATCATATTAATGATGAAGGGCACTTCACTTGCAAGCACAGTTACTCTAATGGACTTAACTGGTGTTGCTAAATATATAATTTCAACAACATTTAAGCCAATTGAAGTATTTATTGTTGCTGGTGGAATTTATTTGTTCATGACTTTTATCATTCACAATGTAATTAAATATTTAGAGAAAAAGTACAGCTTTCAGCAATAAAAATGTTTTTATTAGAGAAACAAATTAATGATTATCAAAATGATGGTGTAATAATAATTAAAGATGCATTTAAAGATTGGATTGAGCCACTTAGAAAAGGATTTCAAAAAGTTTTAGATAGCCCAAGTAAGCACGGAAGAGAAAATGTAACGGATGATAATGGAAGATTTTTTGAGGATTATTGTAATTGGGAAAGAATAAAAGAATTTAAGGATTGTTTATATAATTCACCTGGAGCTCAAATATTTGCAGAAGCAACTAATTCTAAATCTACTCAAATTTTTCATGAACACATTTTTATAAAGGATCCAGGTACTTACAAAGAGACACCATGGCATCAAGATATGCCGTATTATTGTGTTGATGGTAATGATACTGGAAGTTTCTGGATTCCATTAGATGAAGTTGATCAGAAAAATAATCTTAAATTAATTTTAGGATCTCACAAATGGTCAAAGTTAATTAGACCTACAAAATGGTCAAATAACCAATCTTGGTATGATGATGATAGCTCTTTTATGGATTTACCGCCATTAAAAGAATTTGAAAAAAATATTTTAATTCCAGAACTAAGTTTAGGGGATGCTGTTTTATTTAATTTTAAAATTGTGCATGGATCAACAGGAAACAATACATCTAAATCTCGAAGGGCTTTTTCGATGCGATTTATTGGTGATGATGTTAAATTTATTAAAAGAAAAGGGCCAACGTCTCCTCCATTTGATGGAATTAATTTAAAATCTGGTGATAAACTGCGTGAAGATTGGTTTCCCAAAATTTTTTAGAATTATAAAATTTAATTTTTATTTATTTCTTATCGCTATTTATAATAAAATTAATATATTAAAATGATGACCTGTCTAACAATAAAAAAATTTGAAACAAAAATATCATTTAATAATTTTTTGCTTTATTAAGTGTTATAATTTTATGGATGTTATTAAAATTTTTTAAATTTCTTATTAGAGTATCTAAATTTTTTTTTGCTATAACTGGTTTTATTTCTGTAATTTTAGTTATCATAATTCTTTTTTTTGGTGACACATCTCATATTAGAAGAGCTTTAATTTTTGAAAATTTCAATCAGATGATGGGTTTCGAGGAAAAATATAATCATTTTGCTGCAAATACACCAATTAAAATTTTAAAGGTATTTTATATTGGTACTATTAATAAATTTAAGAAAAAAAAAATTCCAAACATTGAAATATTAATTAATTCAGAAAATTTAAAAATTTTAGAAGCACAACGTAAAAGATTAGTTGATGTTGATATTCCATTTTATGCTAAAGCAAAAATTAAAATAACTGAACATGAAAGTAAAACAACAGAATTAATTAAAGTTAAAATTAGGGCAAAAGGAGATAGAGAGATGCACAGACTTGATGTGGATCAAATGTCATATAAGATTGATGTAAGAAATGATAATTTTATATTTGGCATGGAAGAAATGTCCATACAAAAGCCAATTATTAGAAATTATGGCTGGGAATTATTATTTCATGAGATTATCAAAAATGAGGATTTGATATATTTAAAAATAATACCAATAAATCTTATTAGAAATTCTAAAAAACTTGGGCTCTTTGTATTAGAAGAAGGATTTTCAAAAGAACTTCTAGAAAGACAGAATAGAAAAGATGGTCCAATTATAGGTATTGAAGAAAGTTTAAATCCAATTTTTCCAATGTTAACTTATGATTATTATTCTGAAAATAAATGGATTTCTAATCATCCAGATATATATATTACATCTAGAGAAAATTTAGAGTTATTAAAAAAAAACTCAACTGACGAACAATATAAAATTTCTAATTACTTTGACATAGATAAATGGGCAAAGTTTTTTGCAATAGCCGATGTTTTGAAAGGTTATCATGCTACTGTACCAAAGTCAGTTAAACTTTATTACAATCCATCAAATGGTTTATTTGAGCCTATAGCTTTTGATGCACATATAGGAAGTGGTTATGAGGAATTTATTTTTTTAGATTTTTTTGAGAATAACAACATCAATTGTGGATATGTTTGTGAAGATAAAGATTGGCTCAAAGTTTTTTTTAATAAAAAAAACGATAAATTTATTAAACTTTATTTAGAATATTTAGAAAAATATACTTCAAAAGAATATCTCAATATAATTAATGATATTGTAAAAAATAAAATTGAACCATTTAATGAGCTTGTTTATTCTGAGTATTCAAGTTTTGATAGAGTGTTTTTCAAGGGTTTTTTACCTTATTATTTCGATTTAGAACCAATTATTAAAAGAGCTGAGTTAATTAGAATAAAACTTAATTCATTCAAAAATTTTAAACTGTTAAAAAAAGATGAAAACAATGTTGATTTTATTCAAAAAAAAATTGAAAAAAAAGAATTTAAATCTTTAACGGATTTAGGGGATATCAAAAAATTAGATAAATTAATTTTTTCGAAAGGCTTATGGATATTAAATGATTTAAAAATTATTGATAAAACAATTTTATTAGAAGATGGAGCTATTTTATATTTAAAGGGAGAAAGTTATTTTCAAGGATCAGAAAATAAAATGTTGGTTGAAGGAAACGGAATGATTGTACAATTAGAAGGAATTATAAACTTAAAAAATATTAAATTTAAAAATTTAAAAAATATTAAAATAGATGGATTGAATTGGTCAGGATCAATTAATGTTATAAATTCAAATGTTAAAATTAATGATGTAGAAATAGTTTCATCAAAAGGCGAAGATGCAATTAATCTTGTTAACTCAGAAAGCTTTGTAAATAATTTAAAAATTCTCAACAGCGCGTCAGATGCAATTGATGTTGATTTTGGAAACTTATCTTTTACAAAAATCTATTGCATCAAAGCTTATAATGATTGTCTTGATACATCAGGGGCAATGATCAAAGGAGATCATCTTTATGGTGAAGATATAGGAGATAAACTTGCAAGTTTTGGCGAGCAATCTAATGTTAATTTAAAAAATATCAATGGAAGTAATATAGATATAGGTGTGGTTTCTAAAGATGATTCATATGTAGAAATTGATAAATTAGAATTATCAAATACAAGAATATATGCAGCCGCTTATATAAAAAAGTTTTTTTTTGGACCTGCTAAATTAAAAATTAATTCTTTTAAAAATTTTTCTCAAATTGAATCAGATAAAAAAAATTTCATTAATGCTGAAGAAAACACTCTGATTGTAAACCAAAAAAATATTCAATCAAATATAAATTCAAAGGAAATCTTTTATCTACTAAATTAATAAGTAGTGTATTCTTTGATTTCTTTGATTTTTGATCCAGTGTATTTATTTATTTCTAATTTAATTTTAGCTCTATCATCATTTAGAAAATGCACATCCCTTGAGAGCTTAATAAATTTTTCTTTAAAATTCTTATCTTTTTCGCACTTTCTTTTATCATCTTCAATGACCCAAAGTTTTGAATTAATTTCTTTTAGAGATTGAAATAAACTATTAAGCGTATCATCTGTTTGTATATTTTTGTTGAATTGTTCTTTTAAGGCAGAGTATTCATCAGATATAAATTTTAATTTCTCTGGATCTTTTATTCTATCTTGCTTAATTTCTAAAATTGAAATTTTGTCTAAAAGCTCGCCTACAGATATTTCTACTATAATTTTATTCATTAAATTTTATACTATGTTAAATTGTTAAAAATATGTCTAATATTTTAATCATTAAACATGGATCTCTAGGTGATATAGCGCAAGCTTGTGGTGCAATTCAAGATATTTCTGAGAATCATAAAGGAGATCAAATTCATTTACTCACAACTAAACCATACTTTGATCTATTAAAAAAAAATCCACATATTTATAATGTTATTTTAGATAAGAGATTATCTAGACTGAACCTAATTTATTTATATTCATTAATGAAAAATATAAAAAAATATAATTTTTCTAGAGTTTATGATCTACAGAACTCAAGCAGAACAGCCTTTTATAAAAAAATTTTATTTCCAAATGCAACAAAGGATACTTGGTCTTCTACAGAAACCACTTTACCCAAAGGAACTACAAAAGAAGATTTTGATAAAGACTCTGTTCTATCAAGATTTGATTATCAGTTAAAAAGTTCAGGTATAAATACAAGTCATACTTTCAAACCTGATTTTTCATGGAGTACAACAGATATATCTCAAATAAAAAATTCCTATCAATTAGATAAATATATTCTTCTTTTTCCTTTTTGTTCTCCTCATTTAACTTCAAAGAAATGGCCTTATTATAATGAGTTAATTTCTATGATTAATGAAAAATCAGAGAATAAATTTAAAGTAGTAATTGCACCTGGGCCAAGTGAAATTAAAGAAGCATCAAATATTAATGCACTCTGTGTTTTAGATAATGATAAAGCTTTAGATATTTCTCAGTTAGCAACATTAATTAAAGATAGCTCATTTGTTATTGCAAATGACACTGGACCAGCACATATGACAGCACACTTAGGATCAAAAGGAATCGCTTTATTTGGATCTCATACAACTCCTTTTAAAGTGAGTATCGAAAGGGAAAATTTTAAAGCAATACAAGCTTCTGAATTATCTAAACTTTCAGCAGAAAAAGTTTTTGAAAGACTTTCTGAAATTATTTCTTAATTTTTTCAATTACTCTTAAAAATACAGGAACTGTGAAAAGTATGAAAAGTAATCTTATTATATGGTGAAAAGCAACAAAGTCTGGATCTAAATCAAAAGCAATTGCTATGACAGCTACCTCATAAATTCCACCAGGACTAAATGATAATATTAAAGTTAAAATATTTGTCTCAACAAAAAATGTTGCAGCATAGGCTGCAACTAAACCTAATACTACCAAAATAGCAGTAGCTACAATACTATGAAGAGAATTATTAGCTATTTCTCTAACAGTTTTTTCAGCAAACCTACAACCAACTGAGGAACCAAGAATTAACAGACAAAAATTTACTGTTTCATCTGGTAATTTATAAGAAGCTATATCTGTAATTTGCAATAAACCACTCGCAAATAATGTTCCAGATAGTAAAGCAGCAGGAATTCTAATTTTATCAAAAACAAAAATAAAAAATAAAGATGCAATAATTAGTAAAATTAAATTTAAATGATTTTGAGCTAAATAATTAAAGTCAACATTTAACAAAACATTATTGTCCGAATTATTAACTATAATAAATGGAATGACAGTTATAATGATGATTAATCTAATTAAGTGAGAGGTTGCAACTTGAGATAAGTCTGTTTTTTCATTTTCTGCTAAAATCATTAAAGGACCCAGTGCACCTGGGGCAGCTGAAAATATTGAGGCCTTTTCCCCATAACTTGCAAATTTTTGAAGGTATTTAGCGATAACTAAAATACAAATTATTATGTAGATTAACATAATTAATGAAGTCCAAATCCAATCAAGCATTTGATTAAATAGATTTTGGTCTATGTAATTTCCAATATGCAAACCCAAAATTATCAAGATAAAACTTAATACAATTTTTGGCATAATAATTTTAAGACCTGATAAAGCAGCAATTGAAGTAATAATCATAGGTCCCAAAAACCAAGCTAGAGGAATATTAAAATAGTCAGCAATAATTGCGCTAGGAAAAGAAATTATTAGAACAGAAAGAAATTTTATTGAAAACATTTGTTTAGCATTTTCAAGATAAGATTTGATTTGATGTTTAATCATTCATTAAGCTTCTATCATCAACTTTTTAAAAGATAAGAAAAAAGAAATTAAAACTAGTGAATTAAGTGAAACTTTAATCTGTAAAAAAAATAAAACATCATATTTTATTTATATTTTTTTTGATAAAACAGTTTCAATTAAAAGTTGTATTACTCAATTACATATTGAATAAACATTAAGACTATAATTAACTGGCTCTTTTAAATTAAAGAGGGATAAATAATGAAAAACTTAAAAAAAATAGTTTCAGTATTATTTTCAGCAATCCTATTATTCTCAGCAACAACGACAAGCTCAGTAGCAATTGACAAATTGCACTTTGTAATTGGCGGTGGTGCTGGTGGTGGTTGGGATGGAACCGCTAGAGGTACTGGAGAAGCTTTAACAAAAGCTGGTATGTTAAGTAGTGCATCATTTGAAAATATGTCAGGTGGTGGTGGTGGTAAAGCTTTAGCTTACATGATCAATACTAAACCTGCTAATACAGTTTTAGTTCAATCAACACCATTAGTATTAAGATCAATTACTAGACACAAAGGTTATGTAAAAGGAAGTGGAACTTTATCTTATAAAGATGTTGTGCCAATAGCTGGTGTAATTGGTGACTACGGTGCTATCGCAGTTGCAAAAAGTTCATCTTTTAAAAATTTTAAAGATGTAGTTGATGCTTACAAAAAAGATCCAAATTCAGTTAAAATGGCTGGTGGATCAGTGAGAGGAAGTATGGACCATTTAATTGGTGCTTTAGCTTTCCAAGCTGCAGGTGCAGATCCAAATGCTGTTCAATACATTCCTTATGATGCTGGTGGAAAAGCTTTAGCTGGACTTTTATCTGGAGAAACTCAAATCATATCAACTGGTTTAGGTGAATTGATGGGTGCAAGAGACCAAGTAAGAATTATTGGTATCACGGCGCCTTCAAGAGTTTCTGATGCACCAGATGCACCAACTCTTAAAGAACAAGGATATGATGTACAATTCGTTAACTGGAGAGGTTTCTTTGGCCCTCCAGGTATGAGCAATGCTGATAGATCAGCTATTGCAAAAATGCTTGGCGATGTACAAAAAACTCCTGAATGGGAAACTGTCAGAGCAAGAAATGCTTGGGTTAATATTTATAATCCAGAAGGCAAGTTTGTTTCTTTCTTAGAAAAACAAACTCAAGAAATGACAGCTCTTATGAAAAAATTAGGAGTTATATAATCCTTAGGATTATTCGAAATTAGAGCAGTGAATATAAATACTACTAAAATTATATCACTGCTCTTTTTTATTTTTTCAGCATTTTATTTATATACTGCTTACCAAATTCAAGTATTTGCATTTGATGAAAATGCACCATTTAATGCACGAACATTTCCAATTTATTTAGGTTATGCAGGATTATTTTTTTCTGGATTAAAACTTATTTTACCAGATCCAAATACAATTAAAGTTGATCATAAAAATTTAGAATATAAGAAAACAGGAATACTTATACTTATTGCTATTATTTATGGAGCTACAATTTTAAAAGTTGGATATTTTTTAACTACATCTTTATTTTTATTTGCGTCATATTACTTTTTAGGAGAACGAAGATGGATTTTAATGTTTTTATTATCCTTTCCATTTGTTGCTGCCTTTATGTATCTCCTGCACGGTATTCTTGATATATATTTGAGGGACCCATTCTTACAATCAATAGGAGTTATGGGATGATTGAAGGAATATTAATTGGATTAACAACAGCACTTACTTTTCAGAACATATTAATGGTTATGGTTGGTTGTTTTTTTGGAACAATAATTGGAATGCTCCCTGGTCTTGGGCCAATGACAGCTATCGCATTGATGATACCAATTACCTATGGTTTCGATCCTGCAACAGGATTAATTTTGATGGCTGGAGTTTATTATGGAGCAGTATTTGGAGGTTCTACTTCTTCTATATTATTAAATGCTCCCGGTGTTCCTGGAACAGTTGCAACTTCATTTGATGGTTATCCTATGGCACAACAAGGTAAAGCAGGCAAGGCTTTAGCGATTGCAGCATGGAGTTCATTTGCAGGTGGAACATTATCTGCAATTTATTTATTATTTATGGCACCAAGTTTATCAAAAGTAAGTTTATCTTTTAGATCACCAGATTACTTTGCTTTAATGATTTTAGGTTTAACAGCGATTGCTGCTTTTTCTTCTAAAGGACAATTTTTAAAAGCAATGATGATGGTAGTGCTTGGCTTAATGTTGGCATCTGTTGGCCAAGATAGTTTGTCTGATATTACAAGATTTACATTTAATAATATGAACTTAACTGATGGAATTAGTTTCGTACTAGTTGTGATGGCAACTTTTGCAATGAGCGAAGCACTAACAATTATTTTAAAAAGAAATGATCCAACCAGTGCTGCTAAACAAGTTTCTTTAACTGAGTTAGGCTCAATTAAAATTAATAAAGAAGAACGAACAAAAATGTATAAAACAATTCCAAGATCATCTGTAATTGGTTTTTTAATTGGTGTTTTGCCTGGAGCTGGTGCAACAATTGCTTCCTTTTTGGCTTATGGAATGGAACGAAACGTAGTTAGTGATGAAGAAAAAGAAAAATTTGGTAAGGGAAGTGTAAATGGTTTATCCGCACCAGAAACTGCAAATAATGCTGCTTGCTCAGGTTCTTTTGTGCCAATGCTTACTTTGGGAATTCCCGGAAGTGGAACTACAGCTGTAATGCTAGGTGCTCTTTTAGGTTTTGGTGTTCAGCCTGGTCCTAGACTTTATATGACTAATCCAGAGATTTTTTGGTCAATAATAATGTCTATGTATATCGGGATGGTAATTCTACTTATTTTAAACTTACCACTTATACCTTATATAGCTAGAATTCTTGCTGTTCCTAAAAATTATTTAATTCCTTTAATTTTATTTTTCTCTGTTACTGGGATTTATGTAATGTCGTTTAATAATTTCGATATTTATTTAATGATTGGGATTGCTGTAGTTGCAACTTTTTTAAGATTATATGATTTTCCGATGCCACCTTTGATATTAGCTTTTGTACTTGGTGGATTAATGGAGGAAAACTTGAGACGATCTTTATTATTAAGTAATGGTTCTTGGGAATTTTTGTGGGATAGAACTTTAACTGCATGTATCTTAGCTACTACAATTTTAATTGTAGTGTGGCATATCTACAAAACTTTTAAGAAGAAAAATTAAGATTTAATATCTATTCGTTTTCTAATAATTTCTTTATCAAGCTTCATTTCACGATAAGACATGATTAAAATACCTAAAAATATAACACTAGCACCAATCCAAGTGAAGAGATCAGGTGTTTCACTAAAAACATAATATCCAATTAAAGAAGCAAACACTAAACTTAGAAATGAGTATGGTTGTGTCATACTAACATCTACTAATTTGTATGCGTGATTAATGCAAAGATGTAACAATGTACCAAATAAACCTGCAAAAAATAAATAAATCAAAGTTTGAAAACTAGGTGTTTGCCAATAAAATAACGCAATAATGAAACTAAAAATTGTCATATACGTGTATCCATAAGATAAAATCGTAATCGAACTATCGTCTTTTGCGATAGTTTTTGTAATTATAATCACTATTGACCACATAAAAGACGATGCCATTGCCATATAAACTCCAAGAGAAATTTCAATTATTCCTGGTCTTAAAATTATTAACATTCCTATAAATCCTAAAACCAGTGCAAAACTTCTGTATATGTAAATTTTTTCTCCTAGAAACAAAACTGCCAAAATAGTTACTATGAAAGGAACAACAAAAGATATTGCTGTAGCTTTTTCAATTGGCATCATTACTAAAGCTGAGAAATATAACAGCATTGAAGGTAAATTTAAGACCGCTCTAAGAAAATGTTTTTTATGATGATTTGTTTTAAAAACTGTAAATTTAGATTTTAGCATATAAGGAAAAATAATTAGGAAACCAAATAAAAATCTAAAAAACCCTGCAACATAAACATTAACTTCTTCTTGTGCTAATTTTAAAAAGGTTAACATCAATGTTCCGCAAAAAACTGAGATGATAATTAAAAAAATTGCTAATTTATTATTTGAAATCAATTTAGTATCTTTTTGTATTCTTCAATTATTTTTGACCATTTAAATTTATTCACAAATTCTTTCGCATTTTTCCCAAGCTCTAAATATTTTTTATTTTCCAGCAAAGAATTAATAGAGGAATAAATGTCTTCAAGATTATTTCCATCACATATTAAACCAGTTTTTTCATGATCAATTGCATCCGCGGCACCACCATCTTTACCACCAATTGATGGAATACCGTATTGTGCAGCTTCAACATATGCAATACCAAAACCTTCAACTGATTTTTTATGGATTATGGATGGCATTACAAAGATATTTGATTTTGAAACTAAAGAATTTTTTAAATCGTTACTAATATCTTTAAAAAACATAACTTGTGCTTCAAGATCTAGTTCTTTCACCAGTTTTTTAATATTTTCTTCTTCCTCTCCATATCCAACACATATGTAAACAATGTCAGGATAAATTTGTTTTAAATTTCTTAAAGCCATTACTATTTTTTCATGATTTTTACGTTTATCAAATCTTGAAACTGTGATTAGCCTTGGATTTTTAACTTTAAGTATACTTTCAACTTTATCTAAAGTTTTTTTATTTAATTCTTCAGCAGGATCCACACCCGGGTTTATTACAATTACTTTATTTGCATTAACTCCAAGTTCTATTGCTAGATCTTTTGTAAACTGAGAATTTGCTATAACTTTTTCAACGTTATTTAAAACACTAACTACTCTTTTGTTTTGACTAGAACCTTTAGGATGGTTGATTTCTTTACTGTGAATTAAACAGTATTTTTTCTTAAAAGTTTTAATAAGTTCTAAACTTTTCCAATGATCAGCAATAACACCATCTATTTTATTTTCCTTGATATATTCATTAATTAATTGTGCTTTTCTATATTTTCTAAGTAGTTTAATTCCTCCAACTCTTTCGATCGAAAAAGAGGCTTGCTCATCAAATTCTTTATGACCTTCTATATGATCTGCAAAAACTTTTATCATAAAGTTTTTAGACAGTTCTCTTGAAAGGCCCCACATTAGATTTTGCATACCACCAAGCTCAGGTGGGAATGATCTAGTTACAATTAGATACATTAATCATACTTCCATTTAATACCACAGCCTGCACTAGGTATTTGATCTTCAGGACCTTTTCCGGTTTCAGCTATTTGTCTCATAGCTGTAAGCAGATCACTTTCTCCATCTTTAACTGGAATAAACTTTTTAAGTTCTCTTAATCGTCCTCTGTATTGAAGTTCTAGATTTTTATTATAGCCGAAGAAATCTGGAGTACATACAGCATCATATGCTTTAGCAATTTCTTGAGTTTCATCATGCAAGTAAGGAAAATTGAAATGATTTTCATTTGAAAACTTGATCATGTTATCGAATGAGTCGTCTGGATAATTAACAAAGTCATTTGAGCAGATAGCAACTGAGTTGATACCAATTTTTTTCAATTCATTACAATCTTCAACTAATTCTTTTGTAATAGCTTTTACATATGGACAATGATTGCAAATGAACATTATCAAAGTTCCATTTTCACCTTTGATATCATTTAAAGACAGAATTTTATTATCAGTAGATTTTAATTCAAATGGAATAGCTTTTTGACCAAAATCACATATTGGAGTTTGTATTGGCATACTGTAAGAATATATAAATTATGTTTTATGATTTAAAAGATAAAAAACCAAAAAACTCTGGCGAAAATTGGGTAGCACCTAATGCAACTATAATTGGAGATGTCACATTAGAGAAAAATACAAGCATTTGGTTCAATGCCGTTTTAAGAGGAGATATAGAAAATATTCACATAGGTGAGGGATCTAATATTCAAGATGGCAGTGTCTTACATACCGATCCTGGATGTCCTTTAAAAGTAGGTAAAAATGTTACTGTAGGTCATTTAGTAATGCTTCATGGATGTACCATTGGAGATAACAGTTTAATTGGAATTGGAGCTGTCATTTTAAATAAAGCTAACATTGGAAAGAATTGTATTATTGGAGCTAAAGCTTTGATAACAGAAAATAAAATCATACCTGACAACTCATTAGTTGTTGGTTCTCCAGGCAAAGTTATTAGAGAAGTTACAGAAGACGAAAAAAAAGCAGTATTTGAAAACACAAAACATTACCAAGATAATTGGAAAAAATACTCTAAATCAATTTTTTAAAGGAGATAAATGCCAGCAGGCTACGTAATAGCTCAATTAAAAGTAACTAATCCTGAAAATTATAAAGAATATGTTCAGAAGGTTACGCCACTTGTAAAAAAATTTGGTGGAGAATTTTTAGTAAGAGCTGGTGAATTTAAAATTTTTGATGGAGAAACAAAATTTCCTAGAATTATTATTCTTAAATTTCCTACATATGAAAAAGCATTAGAATGGTATAATTCTGAAGAGTACAAACCAATAAAAAAGATAAGATTAGATAATTCTGAGGGCACAAATATAATTATTAAAGGTATTTGAAATAATTTATTTACTTAAATAATAGATCGTTGACTGAATAAACTATCAATCCAATTATTATTAAAAACAAAATCAAAAAAGATATTTGTCCACTTAACTTTGATTTAAGTTTGGTTTTATCCTCTTTAAATTTTTTAAAATAAATACTTCCAAATCTCATTACAGCCAATCCCAACAATATAAGAAATGCTGTAAATATATATCCGGTAACCATCTATGGAACTAACCAAGTATCTTTATTATTTTCTAAATTAAATTTTGCTCTTCTATGACCCTTAGCTGCTAAATAAAGCCATTCTATTGATTTAATCTTGCACTGGATAACAGTAAAGTTTTTATAACCTTCCTCACTTTGTTCTTTCGTGTAATCAAAATTGTCTAACTCTGGTTTTAGTCCAGATGTCGGTAGATCAGACTCGGTTCCTGGACCATTATCAACTAAATAGCATTTTCTACTAATATGTTGGGTTTTAGACCAAGATTCTTTTGTTACATTATTATTGTGATTAACAGTGCATTCAACTTTCAGTCTAACCTGTATTTTTTCATCTTTGTCGTAAAAAAGCATTGCAGCGTTTTTATTAGCTTTTAACTTTTCAATTTTATCTGACCGAATATCACTATGATATTGTACTAGATTGTTTGATTGATCAGATTTTCTAAGAACTACAATTCTTCCGTCAAAGTCTGATTTATCACCACAAATAAACACTGGTATTCGAAAAGGAGAACTTCTATCTTTAACTGCATTATCTAGCATTGACCAAATTTTTTTTTTGATCTCAGCAAAGTCCTCGTAATAAGGAACTGTATCTGTCACAAATATTATTTTTTCTTTTTTAATCTAGCAATTAAACCTGAGCTATCCCAACGATTACCACCCATTTCTTGAACCTCAGCATAATAACCATCAATAATTTCTGTTATAGGCACAGGTGAACCATTTTTTTTTGCTTCTTCAATTGCAATTTTTAAATCTTTTCTCATCCAATCAATAGCAAAACCATAATCAAACTTATCATCAGTCATAGTTCGGTATCTATTTTCCATTTGCCAAGATTGTGCTGCACCTTTAGATATAGTTTCCATAACTTTATCCATATCTAAACCAGCGTTTATTCCAAAATTAATTGCCTCTGATAAACCTTGAACTGTTCCAGCAATGCACATTTGATTCATCATCTTTGTTAACTGGCCACTTCCACAAGGACCAATTAATTTTACTTTTTTGCTGTAGCAATCAATAACTGGTTCTGCTTTTTTAAACACTTTCTCATCACCACCAACCATTACTGTTAATATTCCACCTTCAGCTCCAGCTTGTCCTCCAGAAATAGGAGCGTCTAAAAAACTAAACCCTTTATCATTTGCTTTTTTATTTAATTCTCTTGATACTTCCGCAGATACAGTTGAGTTATCAATAAAAATAGATCCAGCTTTAGCTGTGTTAAACAATCCATTTTCTCCGGTTGCAACTTCTCTTAAATCATCATCGTTACCAACACATGTAAAAATGAAATCAGCACCATCTGCAGCCTCCGCAGGTGTATTGGCCATTTTACCTTTATATTCGCCAATCCATTTTTCAGCTTTAGATTTAGTTCTATTAAAAACAGTTACATTGTGTCCGGCTTTTGATATATATCCAGCCATTGGGTAGCCCATAACCCCAAGACCTATGAAAGCAACATTACAAGTCATAATTTTTTTCTATGTTTAAAAGTTTAAGTTTAAAAGTAATTATATTCGGATTTATTTTTACATTTTTTTCAAGTTTTGGACAGAGTTTTTTTCTTGGACTATTTAATTCTAGTATTAGAGACGCCTTATCAATTACACATGGACAATTTGGCTCAATTTACGCATCGGCTACTTTATTAAGTAGTATTGTTTTAGTTTGGATTGGAAAAAAAATTGATGATGTAAATATTTTAAAATTTGCATCTTATGTAATAATTTTTTTATCAGCTTCCTGTTTTATATTTTCAAAAATTTCATCAGTTATTTTTTTATTTGTAGGAATTTTTTTAATGCGTTTAGCTGGACAAGGACTATCAAGTCACACAGCTACAACAACCATATCTCGTTTTTTTGAAAAAAACAGAGGAAGAGCTTTAAGCACAGGTTGGTTAGGATTGTCATTGGCTGAATTTATAATGCCAGTTTTAATTGTTTTTTTATTAACTTTTATAGAATGGAGAGATATTTGGGTTTCAATATCTATTTTAGTTATACTTGTTTTACCTGTTGCAACTTTTCTTTTAGTTAAAGATGTTAAGCTTGATACCAGAGAAGAATCTAAAATAGAAGAAAGCAATAGAGAAATTAAACAGTGGAAAAGAATAGAAGTTTTAAAAGATTATAGATTTTATATCATTTGTATGAATATGTTAGCAATGCCATGGATTGCAACAGGATCTTTTGTTTATCAGTCTTTTATATCTTCTTCTAAAGAGTGGGGACCTTATGTGATTGCACAATCATTTATGGCTTACTCTATTTTATCGGTGATTACTCTTTTCATATCTGGTTTTTTAATTGATAAATTTTCAAGTAGAAAATTATTAATCTATATGAATATCCCACTTCTATTTGGTACCATAGTTCTCTACTATTTTGATGCACCACTGTCTTCTTTTGTATTTTTTGGTTTAGTGGGGGTAACCAATGGTTTGGCAAACGTGCTTGGCTCCTCAACTTGGGCTGAGATTTATGGTGTTAAATATATTGGTTCCATAAAAGCCTTAACAACTGCATTGATGGTTTTTTCAACAGCGTTTGGTACGGCTCTATTTGGCTTTCTGATTGATATTGGTTTCTCAATTGAAAACATAGCCGTTGTTTCAGGAACTTATATCTTTGGCTCAATTATTCTTCTTTATTTGGTTAAAAATAAGTTAAATCCTCATTATTTATAAAAATAGCCCTTGATTTTTAAAGACTCACTGTGTAGATACTCCGCATGGCTAGAGTTACTGTAGAAGACTGTATAGATAAAGTAGAGAGTCCTTACGAATTAGTACTTGTTGCTAAAGAAAGAGCTACTCAACTTAATGCAGGAATAGAACCAACAATTGATAGAGATAACGATAAAAATACGGTTATTTCATTAAGAGAAATTGCCGAAGAAAAAATTAAAGTTTCAGATTTAACTGATAGCGCAGTTTACAAACTTAGAAAACATGTTGAACAAGTTGATGATAGTGCTGAGGATGATGAAGAAATAGGTGATGATTTTGAAAATCTATATAAAGGTGAAATTTCAAAAAGCGGTACCCCAATTTTACCATCTAAAAGAGCAAGAAAAACACCTGAAAAAATTCAAGTAACAAAAGAAGATTTGGCTGAGCTATCTGAAACAGCTACAGCAGACGTTGATAATTCAGTAGGAGAAGAAACGATGAATGAGCAAGGAGAAGTTTCTTTAGATGAAGTATCAGAATCAGAAAATCAAGAAGCAGATGTATCTTCAGACGACACTGAAGCTTCAAACTCATAAAAAAATAATATAAAGTTATATCATGAATAGGAAAGTATCAGTTGCTCCTATGATGGATTGTACAGATCGTCATGAACGATTTTTTCTTAGATTAATATCTAAAAATACTCTTCTTTATACTGAGATGGTAGTCGATGAAGCCATAAATAGAGGAGATAAAAAAAAGTTATTAGAGTTTAATATTAATGAGAAACCTGTAGCACTTCAATTAGGAGGCTCTTCTCCAAAACTTTTAGCTGAAGCCACTAAAGTAGGTGAAGATTTTGGTTATGATGAAATTAATCTAAACTTAGGATGCCCTAGTAAAAAAGTTGAAAAAAATAGATTTGGCGCTTGTTTAATGAAAGAGCCAAATTTAGTTGCAGATTGTTTAAGCAAAATGCAATCAGTTACAAAACTATCAGTAACTATAAAAACGAGAATTGGTTACGATGATGTAGAAGATTATGAAAATTTACATAGTTTCATTTCTACTCTAAAAACAACTGGAGTTAAAACTTTTATCATTCATGCAAGAAAAGCAATGTTAGGTAAATTTACACCTAAGCAAAATTTAAATATTCCACCATTAAAATATGAGTATGTATACAAATTAAAAAAAGATTTTCCTAAAGAAGAAATCATTATTAATGGAGGAATAACTTCAGTAGATGAAATAAAACCTCATTTAGAAAAAACAGATGGTGTAATGATAGGAAGAGCTGCGTATCATACACCTTATTTATTAGCGGATATTGAAAGAGAAATATTTAATAATGATGATGTTCCAAGTAGACAAGATGTAATTGAACAACTTATTCCTTATGTTAAAGAAGAATTAAAAAAAGGAACAAGATTAAATCAAATTATGAGACACACTCTTGGTTTATTTCATGGTCAAACAGGTGCAAGTTATTGGAAAAGATATTTAAGTGAAAACATGTGTGTAAGAGATGCTGATGTAAAAAAAATTGATCACATCATGGATAAAATTAAATACAACAATGTAGATACTAGAGTAGGGCAGTCTGCTTAATTCAATTTTAACAAACGAATACAGTTATATTGTTCTATTAATGGCCTTAACGGCTATACCAGTTGGTTTTGTTGCTGGATTATTTGGTATTGGTGGAGGGTTGATAACTGTTCCATTTTTATATTTTATTTTTGGCTCTTTAGAAATTGATCCCCAATATGTTATGCACCTTGCTGTTGGAACTTCATTTGCAATTATAATACCAACATCTACAGTTTCAGTTTTAACACATCACAAATTTAAAGCTGTTGATTTCGATATTGTTAAAAACTATGGTTTGTTTGTTGTACTAGGTGTTTTAGTTGGTACTGCTTTTGCAGCTTCTTTAAAAACTAAATCTTTAGTTTTATTTTTTTCTGTAATGATTTTATTTTTAGGAATTTACTTACTTTTAATAAAAGAAAAGGAACAAAACATAATTGTTAAAATGAAATTACATCTAAAAGTAATTCTTGGTTTTCTTGTTGGGTTTATATCTGCTCCAATGGGTATAGGAGGAGCTGTAATGAATGTTCCTATCCTTAAGTTTTTTGGTTATTCAATAAATAAAGCAATAGGAAGTGCAGCAGCTATAGGTTTTTTAATTGCTTTATTTGGAGCAATAGGTTTTTTAATTTCAGGAAGTTTTTTAAAATCAAGTCTTCCATTAAGTATTGGTTTTATAAATATACCAGCCTTTTTAATATTTATACCAATTACAACTTTCATGGCTCAAATAGGAGCTAAAACAGTTCATAGTATTGATAAGAATAAAATTAGTAAGTTTTTTGGAATTTTTCTTCTAGTGGTTTCGATTAAATTTTTTTACGAATACTTAAAATTATAATAAGCAAAAAAAAAGAGGTGACTTCAGTCTCCCTCCATCACCTCACAATTCAAATTAGTTGATTCTCTTAAATTTCATTAACACTTAATAGTTGTAAACATATTTTATTAACAAATTTAAGTGGTAACAATCTAAAGTTGTATTTAGATTTTTGAAAAACTCAATTTAGCCATACATCATATTTAGAGTTTTAATACTAATTGATACTTTTAATTATGGTTTCAATAAAAGACATTAATAAAAAAATTAAAAAAAATTTATTTGATCCATTAGATAAAACAAAAAATAAATTTTCCTCTTTACTAAATAATATAAAAAAAAATAAAATTAAAAAAGATCTAGCACTACAAAAACAATTAGAAAAAGAAAAAAAAAGAGAATTAATTTTAGAAAAAAAATTAGCGAAAAAAGCTAAACAAGATGAATTAAAAGAAGAAAGAAAAAAACTTTTATTTCAAAAAAAATTAACCATTGAAAATGAAAAGCAAGAAAAAAAGAACGAAGAAAAAAGACGAAAAATAGAAGCTCAAAGAATTAAAATAGAACAGAAAAAAATTAAAGACGAAGAAACTAGAAAACTTAGAGAGGAAGCTAGAAAACTTAAGCAAGAAGATTTAAGGCTCAAAATGTTAGAGAGACAAAGAATTAGAGAAGAAAATATTAAAATTAAAGAAGAACAACTAAAAAATAAAGAAATTGAAGCTCAAAAGAGAAGAGATGAAAAAGAAAAAGAAAGACAAGAAAAAATAAGATTAAAAGAAATTGAAAGGAAAAATAGACTTGAGGAAGAACAAAGATTAAGAGAAGCAGCTAGGAAGCTGAAATATGAGCAAGAAAAACTTAAAGAAATGGAAGAAAGATTAAGAGATCTTGAAACTGAAAGACAGCAGGAAATTCAAAGACAGATTTTAAAAGAGGAGGCTGAGCAAAGAGCCAAGGAAGAGGAATTAAGAAATAAAGAAAAAGAACTTAAAGAAGCTGAACGTGAGAGAATAAATAAAGAAAATGAAAGACGTCAAAGAGAAAGAGAATTGAAAATAGAGGAGGAAAGACAAAAAAGAATTGATGAAGAAAACGAGAGAATTAGATTAGCTGAAATTGCTCAAAAAGAGAGAGAAGATGAGGAAAATAGGCGAATGAAAGAATGGGAGAAAAAATTTGATGAAGAACAACGACTTAAAGAGGAGGAATTGGTTAGAAAGTTTTATAGTGACGAAACTACTGAACAAGAAAATAATCAGAATGGCGATAATTTAAAAACTAAAACTGATAACGAAAATTTAGAAAATAAAAACGATGAAGATAATTTAAAGAATTAAATTTTCTGATCATATTCACCGATCTTACCTGTTTTTTGCAACAAATCGTCAATAAAATCAAAGATTTTTTTCTTTCTTCCATCTGATGTTGGACTTTCAGTAACAATAACTAAAGATGGTTTGTTTGAAGATGCTCTTATAAGTCCCCAAGAACCATCTTCGAAAGAAAACCTAACTCCATTAACAGTTAAAATTTCATTAATGACTTGGCCATCTATTTCAGTTTTATTTTCTTTTAATTTTTTAATTTGTTTAACTAGCTCTTCAACAACAATATACTTTTCTTCATCTTTGCAAAAAGGTGCCATTGTTGGTGTTTGAAATGTGTTAGGTAATTCACTAATAATTTCACTCATTTTATTATTTTGATTATCTAGTAAGTGACATACTTGAATTGCTGAATTGATACCATCATCATATCCAAAACCTAATGGTTGATTGAAAAAGAAATGTCCACTCTTTTCAAATCCAGCTAAAGCTTTTTCAGTGTTAACTTTTCTTTTAATATGAGAATGACCTGTTTTCCAATAAATAGTCTCACAATTATTTTCTAATAAAATCTTATCTTTTGAGTATAGACTTGTTGATTTTACATCAACAACAAACTTTGAATTTTTATGTTCGTTTGATAAATTTCTAGCTATTAAAAGCCCTATTTTATCTGAAAATATTTCATTACCCTTGTCGTCAATAACACCAACTCTATCTCCATCACCATCAAATCCAAAACCTATATCAGCATTGTTTTCTTTAACTACTTTTGCAATTTCGTGAAGCATTTCTAGATCCTCTGGATTGGGATTGTATTTAGGAAAATTCCAATCTAAGTTACAATCTAACTCTATTACTTCACATCCAATACCCCTTAGAATATCAGGAGCAAAAACACTTGCTGTACCATTTCCACAAGCCACCACAGCTTTTATTTTTTTCTTAATTTTATTTTTACTAATTAGATCTTCTTTATAGATTTTATCAAAATCTTTTATTTGTTTTTCATTACCTTCACCTTTTGTAAATTTTTCATTTAAGGTGATTTCTTTTAATTCCTTCATTTCTTCAGGTGCATGAGTTAGTCCTTTTTTGATTCCCATTTTTACACCGGTCCAACCATTTTCATTATGACTTGCTGTAACCATAGCAACCGCATCTGCATCTAAATTGAATTGTGCAAAATAAACCATGGGAGACAATGAAAGACCAATATCTTCTATGCTGCATCCCGTAGACATTAGTCCTTTTTTAAGAGCTGTTTTTATTTCTTCACTATAGGAACGGTAATCATGACCTACTATGATTCTGGGATTGTCCTTTTTGGTATGTGTTTTTATCTGTGTTCCAAGTCCTCTTCCAAGATTCTCTATCCCAGATTGGTTTATATCTTTCTCATACAACCATCGGGCGTCATATTCTCTAAATCCGTAGGGATCTATTTTTATATTTTGGCTCATTGGTTATTTACTTACTGTTTATTATGTTTATTTCTTGAAAAATTTTTTATTTTTTTATTGATTATCATATTGTCGCGTTCTATAAATGTTCTATTGTACAAAAGTTTATATAGTATATTTACGATAAACGCCTACAACATATAGTTGTTTTCGTACTAATAACAAAATATAATTAAATTTTATGAATAAGATTCTTTCTCAAGCCCTCAAAAAAGCTGTCTCTGAATATAGCCCACAAGTTAAGGAGGTTTCTAAGATAAATAAACCTGATCTTTTCTCATTAAATAATGAAACAGAATTATTTCAAAATGACAAAGGTATCATAATTAAAATTGATCGTTCAAAAGATGCAAATCTTACAGACTTTGGTAAAGCAACTTTAAAAGACAGATACTTAGGATTGAACGAATCTTATCAAGATTTATTTGCAAGAGTAGCAAGCACATACGCAGATGATAATTTACATGCTCAAAGAATTTATAATTATATAAGTAATCTTTGGTTTATGCCAGCAACACCAGTTTTATCAAATGGTGGTACAAAAAGAGGATTGCCTATTTCATGTTTTTTAAATGAAGCATCTGATAGCTTAGGAGGTATTCTTGATTTATGGAGTGAGAATGTTTGGCTAGCAGCAAAGGGTGGAGGAATTGGAAGTTATTGGGGTAACCTAAGATCTATTGGTGAAAAAATAGGAAGAGTTGGAAAAACTTCTGGAATAATACCTTTTATAAAAGTTATGGACTCTTTGACTATGGCAATCAGCCAAGGATCATTGAGAAGAGGTTCTGCAGCATGTTATCTTCCAATAGACCATCCTGAAATAGAAGAATTTATCGAAATGAGAAGACCTACTGGTGGTGATCCAAATAGAAAAGCATTAAATTTACATCATGGTGTTTTGGTTTCTGATGCATTTATGAGAGCAGTAGAAACAGATGAACAATGGGCTTTAAAAAGTCCTGCTGATGGTAGTGTTCAACAAACTATTTCTGCACGTAATTTATGGATAAGATTATTAACTGCAAGAATTGAAACAGGTGAGCCGTATATAATTTACATTGATACTGTTAACAGACAAATTCCACAACATCACAAGTTAGCAAATCTTACAGTTAAAACTTCTAATTTATGTAGCGAAATAACTTTACCAACAGGAATTGATAAGGATGGAAGAGATAGAACAGCAGTATGTTGTTTGTCTTCGTTAAATTTAGAAAAATATGATGAGTGGAAAGATGATCCAGACATGATTACTGATGTGATGAGATTTTTAGATAACGTTTTATCTGATTTCATTAACAAAGCACCAGATCAATTTAAAGATGCAAAATATTCAGCAGAAAGAGAAAGAAGTGTTGGATTAGGCGTAATGGGTTTTCATTCATTTTTACAAAAAAATAGAATTCCACTTGAGTCTGTAATGGCAAAATCGTGGAATAAAAAGATATTTAAAAATATTCATGAAAAAGTTAATCAAGCTTCTAAAGATTTGGCTGAAGAGAGAGGGGCATGTCCAGATGCAGCGGAGTATGGTTATAAAGAAAGATTTTCAAACAAAACAGCGATCGCTCCAACAGCTTCGATTTCAATTATTTGTGGAGGAGCATCACCAGGAGTAGAACCTATTGCTGCAAATAGCTACACACACAAAACTCTTTCAGGATCTTTCAATGTAAGAAATAGATATTTAGAAGAAATCCTTCAATCTCATGGAAAAAATGATGAAGAGACATGGTCTAGTATTACTACAAATCAAGGATCTGTTAATCATCTAGATTTCCTAACTGATTTAGAAAAAGATGTATTCAAAACTGCATTTGAGCTGAACCAAAATTGGATAATTGAATTAAGTGGTGATAGAACACCATTTATCTCACAAGCCCAGTCAGTAAATTTGTTTTTGCCCGCCGATGTTCACAAGAAAGAATTACACAAAATTCATTTTGATGCCTGGAAGAAAGGCTTAAAAAGCCTTTATTACTGTAGATCAAAATCAATTCAAAGAGCTGAGAATGTTAATGATTCAAAATCAACAGACATATTAGCAAATGTTTACAAAAATAAATCAAACGAAAGTCAAGAACAAGAGTACGAGGAGTGTTTATCATGTCAGTAGCAGAAAATATAAATAAAGAAGCAGTTCAACCAAAAAAAAATAACAATGGTTTGTTAGTAGCTAACCCAGTTTATAAACCATTTAGATATCCTTGGTGCTACGATGCTTGGTTAACACAACAAAGAATTCACTGGTTACCTGAAGAAGTACCACTGGGTGATGATGTGAGAGATTGGCAAAAAAATCTTAGCCCATCTGAAAAAAATTTATTAACTCAGATTTTTAGATTTTTCACTCAGGCTGATGTTGAAGTGAGTAATTGTTACATCAGACATTACATGAATGTGTTTAAACCAACAGAAGTTTTAATGATGATGTCATCTTTTGCCTCAATGGAAACAGTACACATTGCAGCTTACTCACATTTATTAGATACAATTGGAATGCCAGAATCGGAATATTCAGCTTTCATGAAATATAAAGAAATGAAAGATAAGTATGATTATATGCAAGGCTTTGATGTTAAATCTAATCATGACATTGCAAAAACAATAGCTGTGTTTAGTGCGTTTACAGAAGGTCTACAATTGTTTGCAAGTTTTGCAATTTTATTAAATTTTCCAAGACACAATAAAATGAAGGGAATGGGGCAGATCGTTACTTGGTCTGTAAGAGATGAAACATTGCATTGCAACTCAATGATCAGACTCTTTAAAGATTTCATTAAAGAAAATCCTGAAACATGGACTCCACAATTAAAAAAAGAAATTTATGAAGCTTGCAGAACGATAGTAGAGCATGAAGATGCTTTTATAGATTTAGCATTTCAAATGGGTCCAATGGAAGGGTTAACAGCTGAGGATGTTAAAAAATATATTCGTTTCATTGCAAACAGAAGATTAAGTCAGTTAGGCCTAGAAGGAATTTATGATATTGAAAAAAATCCTTTAACTTGGCTTGATACCATGCTTAACGCAGTTGAGCATATGAATTTCTTTGAGGGTCGTGCAACAGAATATTCTAAAGCATCAACCCAAGGTACTTGGGCAGAAGCATTTAGTTAATTGAAATACAAAAAGTATTTTCGTAAAACTAGCTTAAAGCAGAAAGGTGTTGGAGACTTTTTTTTAAAAGAAGTAGCTGAAAAAAATCCCAAAGTATTTCTTGAAGTTGGTGTTTTTCATGGTGTCACTGCTCGAAATGTCTGTGAGTTACTTTATAAAATGCACGGTAAAGATTTTAAATATGTGGGATTAGATTTATTTGAAGAAACTTTAGAAAATCAAAATGAAGTAATACCTAATACTAAATTTTCTAATCCTATCAAAAATTTTTATTTCAAATATATAAAAAAACAAAATCCATACAGTTTAGAAGCTGTTAATGATTTTCTAAAAAAATTTAAAGACAATGCATCACTAATTAAAGGAAATTCAAACATAATATTAAAAAAAATTGATATGTCTAAAATTGATTATGTCTTTCTTGATGGAGGTCATGATTATCAAACAGTAAAAAATGACTTGAATTGTTGTAGAGAGGTTATCGTTAATGGTGGCACTGTTCTTTGCGATGACTACGATTTATCATATGCACCTGGTGTAAAGAAAGCTATAGATGAGTTCACATTAGAGCATGGATTAAAATGTTCAATAATATGTAACAATAGATTTGCTAAAATAGAAAAAAATTAAGTTATCTTTGGTTTAATTGCATTACTTTTCTATGCTTGTTACCTTTGTAGCTTGCTAAAGGTCTAATAAGCTTGTTAGCTGCATGTTGTTCCATAATGTGAGCAGACCAACCAGTTATCCTAGAGATAACGAAAATAGGAGTAAAGAAATCAGTATCAAAGCCCATTAAGTGATAAGTTGGTCCTGTAGGATAATCTACATTTGGATAAATATTTTTTTCTTTAATCATCACTTTTTCCACAATGTCATAAATTTTTTCAAACTTTTTATCTTTTTTAATTTTAGCAACTTTGCCAAAATACTCTCTCATTGTTGGGACTCTTGAATCACCTGACTTGTAAACTCTATGACCAAATCCCATTACAACTTCTTTATTCTTTAAAGCATTATTTATCCATTTTAGAGCATTTTCTGGTTTTTTAATTTTATTCATCATGTGCATCACTTCTTCATTAGCGCCACCATGAAGTGGGCCTTTCAAGCTAGCAATAGCTCCTGTGATTGCACCATGAATATCAGACAAACTACTTGTAATAGTTCTTGCGGTAAACGTTGAAACATTAAAACTGTGTTCAGCATACAAAATCAAAGATACATCAAATGCTTTGACTATCTCTTTTTGTGGAACTTTTCCAAAACACATATAAAAAAAGTTTTCAGCAAATGTTAATGTTTTTTTAGGTTTAATAATTTTTTTACCTTTTCTAATTCTATAAAAAGCAGCTAAGGCAGTTGGAGTTTTTGCAAAAATTCTTAGAGCTTTTCTCATATTTGCCTCTGGTGAAGAATCTGTAGTTTCTTTATCTTCTAATCCCATTACGCTTACAGCTGTTCTTGCCACATCCATGGGATGAGATTTCTTTGGCATGTGTTTGATTATTTCATATAAATTTTTTGTTAGTTCTCTATTGTTTCTTTCTTCTTTTTCAAATTGTCTAAGCTGGATAGTATTCGGGAGATCCTTATTAAGAATCAGATACGCAACTTCTTCAAATCTACAATATTCACATAAATCTTGAGCAGCATATCCTCTATAAGTAAGAGAATTAATTTCTGGCATTACTTTTGAAACTTCAGTTTCATCAACAACTATACCTAGTAAACCTTTTTTAATATCATCACTCATTATTCATGTCCTTCCGTACTAAAATTATAAATTTTTTCATCTAATGAATTATATTTTTCATAATCAACTAACTCATAAAGTCTTTTTCTTGTTTGCATTTTATCAATAATATTATTTTGATGTCCATTTGCATAAATGTCTCTTAATCCATCTTCTACATTTTTCATTGCCAATCTTTGAGTTGTTACAGGATAAATTACAATATTATATCCAAAAGTTTCTAATTCTTTGTAATTAAATAATTTTGATTTACCAAATTCAGTCATGTTAGCTAATAAATAACCAGATAATTCTTTACGGACTTTTTCAAAATCTTTTTCATCTTTAAGAGCTTCTGGAAAGATTATTTCAGCACCAGCATCAATATAAGCTTTGCATCTTTCAATCATTTTATCGATACCTTCAACATTCTTAGCATCTGAACGAGCTATAATTTTAAAGTTTTTATCTTTTTTTGCAGCAACACATTCTTTAATTTTTTTAACCATAGCGTCAGTTGAAATAAGTTCTTTATTATCAAGATGCCCACATCTTTTTCTCTCAATTTGATCCTCTAAATGAACTCCTGTTATTCCAAATTCTTCAAATGTTTCTATCGTTTCTTTACATGATTTAAATCCTGTATCTATATCAACTATTGTTGGAAGATTAGTTACTCTCGAAATCAGATAAGATCTTGTGCTAACATCTTGTAGTGTTGTTAAACCAATATCTGGAAAACCAAGATCATTTGCCATTACTCCACCAGATACATAAACCGCATCATATCCAATTTCTTCTATTAATTTTGCTGTTAAAGGATTGTAAGCGCCTGGAACTCTTAATATTTTATTTGATTTTAATTTTTGATCAAAATCTAATCTTTTTTGACTAGGTTCTTTTTCCACAAAGTGCATTAAAAAATTCCTTTTTTATTATTTTGTTTCAATTTACTTTTTCTTACTTCAATATTTAATTTATGAAGTTGGCCAGGTTTTAAATTTTTCAAATTTTGTACTGTTTTTAAAAAACGATTACTTTCTTTTTTATCTAAAATACCCTCGGTTAAAGTTAAAAATTTATTGATATAATTTTCTCTCTTAAATGGTCTAGCACCATATGGGTGTGCGTCTGCTCTATCTAGTTCCTCTGTTATTTTTTTTCCATTATTAAGTGTTACAACTACTTTAGCACCAAATGCTTTTTTTTTTGGATTTGGATCATGATATTTCTTTGTCCATTTTTTATCTTCAAATGTTTGTATTGATTTCCAAATCTTAATAGTACTTTTTCTATTAGCCCTAGCTTTAGTATAAGATTTGACATGATGCCAATTTCCATCTTCAAGTGCTACGGCAAAGATGTACATTATAGAATGATCTAATGTCTCTCTACTGGCATTGGGATCCATTTTTTGAGGATCATTAGCACCTGTCCCAATTACATAATGAGTATGATGACTTGTAAAAATATCAATTTTTTTAATCAGGTTTAAATTTGGTATTTTTGTTTTTAATTTTTTAGCTAGATCTATTAATGCTTGTGATTGGTATTCAGCAGAATATTCTTTTGTATATGTCTCTAAAATAGCTTTTTTACTTTCACCTTTTTTTGGTAAAGGAACTTTGTAGTTTGCTTTTTTACCATCTAATATTCTTGCTATTACACTATCCTCACCTTCATATATTGGACTTGGAGCGCCTTCACCTCTCATAGCTCTATCTACCGCTTCGATAGCAAGCTTACCTGCATGTGCAGGAGCATAAGCTTTCCAACTTGAAATTTCTCCTTTTCTAGATTGTCTTGTAGATATTGTTGTGTGTAATGCTTGTTGAACAGCTTGATAAATAGTTTCAGTATTTAATTTTAACATTGTCCCTAATCCAGCAGCCACACTAGGTCCTAAATGAGCAATGTGATCAACTTTATGTTTATGTAAACAAATTCCTTTAACTAAATTTACTTGAACTTCGTATGCAGTAATTATTCCTCTTAGTAAATCCAATCCACTTTTTCTATTTTGTTGTGCAACACTAATAAGTGGAGGTATGTTATCACCAGGATGACTATAATCTGCAGCTAAAAAAGTGTCATGGAAATCTAATTCTCTAACTGCGGTTCCATTAGACCAAGCTGCCCATTCGCAATCAAATTTTAATTTTGAATTTACTCCAAATATAGTAGCACCATTTTTTCTAGAATGCTTTAATGCCATCTCTCTAGATGAGATGACTGGTTTTCTATTTAACGAAGCAATAGCAACTGAAGCGTTATCAATTATTCTATTGATAACCATTTCAATAGCGTCTTTATTTAATTTAGCATTATCATTTGCTATCTCAGCTATTTTCCATGCAAGCTGTTTCTTCTTCGAAAGATTAACTTTTGATGGATATACTTTAACTGTATGTAATAACAAAATAACTCCTAATTTGTGAATTTGTTTTAATAGTTAAAATAAATTAATCAATATTAAAGATATTCAGATATTATTTTCTCGATACCTATAAAGTCTTTTATTAAGTGATTGTGATAAATTTCGTCTTTATTTTTTTCAGTATATCCGTCCTCTAATAAAATAATTGGTATTTCAGCTGCCTTTGCAGCATTTGCATCAGTTTCACTGTCACCTATCATTATCGTTTTTTTTATATCTCCATCTAATATTTCAACTACAGAGGTAAGATGCCTTGGATCTGGTTTACAATAATCAAAAGTATCTGATCCAGCTACATACTCAAAATAATCATAGATACCAATTTTTTTTAAAAGATCATTTGACAAATGTTCTTGCTTATTTGTACAAACAGCCATGGATATGCTTTGATCTTTGCACCAATTTAAAAATTCTTTTACACCTTTAATAAGTGTGCTTTCGTTTATTATATTCTTTCCATAAAAATCAACAAACTCAGTAACCATTTCTTTTTTTACTTTTTCATCATTAACTTTACCAAATTCTTTTTTTGCTTGACCCCATATAGATCTACCAATCATTGCTCCAGCACCCTTGCCAACAAGATTCCTGATTTCTTCAGTTGATTTGGTTGGGTAGCCAAATTTCTTCATAACATGATTATGAGCTCTCATTAAGTCTGGGGCTGTATCAACTAATGTTCCATCTAAATCGAATAAAATTGTAAATTTTTGTTTCATTTTAAAAGTATTTTAAAGAAATAAATTGTGAATTAATCAATATATATACTTAATGTAAATCAATTCTAAATGAAAGTTTTAAATCAAAAAAAACTTAGAGAAAAATTTATTAAGTCAGGTGTAAAGATGATAGGTCCTGAAACTATTTTTTTTTCAAAAGATACAAAGATTGGAAGTAACGTAACTATAGAACCTTATGTCGTTATCGGCTCTAAGGTCAAAATTGGGAATAATGTAATTATAAAATCTTTTTCACATTTAGAGTCTTGTAAAATTGAAAATAAAGTTGAGATTGGTCCATATGCCAGAATAAGACCTAATACAATTTTGAAAGAAGGATCCAAAATAGGTAATTTTGTGGAGATTAAAAAAAGTACTTTAGGAAATAAATCTAAAGTTAACCATTTGTCTTATGTAGGAGATGCTCAAATTGGAAAATCAGTAAATATTGGAGCAGGCACAATTACTTGTAATTATGATGGAGTAAATAAAAATAAGACAAATATTAAAGACAAAGTATTTATAGGTTCAAACTCATCTTTAGTTGCTCCAATTACTATAAATAAAAATAGTATTATTGGAGCCGGATCAGTAATAACAAAGAATGTTAAAAAAAGATCTTTAGCATTAACGAGATCGCCACAATTAGAAGTTAATAATTACAAAAGAAAGAAAAAATAATTTATGTGTGGAATTATTGGAATATCAAGTAACAAACCCGTTTCTGCAAATATAATTAATTCATTAAAAAAATTAGAGTATAGAGGATATGACTCAGCAGGAATAGCTACACTTTCAGATGGTGAAATCAATGAAGTGAAATCAGAGGGAAGAGTTGATAACTTAGAAAATAATTTTGATTTAAAAAACTTAAGAGGAACTATTGGTATAGGTCATGTAAGATGGGCAACTCATGGAATTCCAAATAGTTTAAATGCTCATCCTCATTCTTCTCACAACGTATCAGTAGTTCATAATGGTATAATAGAAAATTCTACAATATTAAAAAAACATTTAATTAACAAAGGTCATAATTTCAAATCACAGACAGATACAGAAGTAATTGTTCATTTAATAACAGAACATTTAAAGACTTCAGAATTAGAAGAAGCCATCACAAAAACTTTAAAACAACTTCATGGTAGTTTTGCTCTTGGAATTGTTTTTAAAGATATGCCAGACTTAATAGTTGGTGCTAGAAGAGGGTCACCCTTAGCTGTTGGTTATGGTCCAAATGAAAACTATCTAGGATCAGATTCTTATGCTCTAAAATCTATGACAAATAAAATTACTTATCTTGATGATGGTGAATTTTGCATTGTTAAAAAAGATCAAGTTCTTTTTTTCAATGAAGATGGAATGAAGATTAATAAAAAAATATTAGAATTATCATCTAATGAAGCAAATTATGACAAAGGTGATTTTAAACATTTCATGGCAAAAGAAATTGAAGAACAACCAACAACAATTAAAACTGGAATTAAAGAATATGTAGATAGTGTAAATAAAGACATAAATATTTTTAATTTTCCTTGGAAAATTGAAGAGATTAATTCAATCACCTTAATAGGATGTGGAACAGCGTATCACTCTTGCTTAATGGCAAAATATTGGTTTGAAGAACTTACAAATTTAGATGTTAACATAGATATAGCATCAGAATTTAGATATAGAAAAAATAGATTTAAAAAAGATACTTTATATGTCTTTGTATCGCAATCTGGGGAAACAGCTGATACTTATGCAGCTTTAGATTTATGTAACAAAAATAGCATGAAAACATGCGCTGTTGTTAATGTAATCGAAAGTTCAATAGCAAGAGATTCTAATTTTGTTTTACCAATTCATTGTGGTCCTGAAATTGGAGTTGCATCAACAAAAGCATTCCTAGGTCAAATACTAGTTTTGTATATTTTAGCTTTAAAACTTGGATCAATGAGAAATGAAATTGAAAAAAAGGAATATCAAGAAAAGATTAAAGACCTAAAAGCTTTGCCTGGCTTAATAGAGAAAACATTACTTCATGATAATGATATCCAGGCAATATCTTCAACATTTAACGAAGCAAAGGGTTCAATGTTTTTAGGAAGAGGGTATTCATATCCAATAGCTTTAGAAGGTGCATTAAAACTTAAAGAACTCTCCTATGTTCATGCTGAAGGATATCCAGCAGGGGAAATGAAGCATGGACCTTTAGCTTTAATAGAAGAGGGAATGCCAGTAGTTGTTTTGGCACCTAGAGATAATTATTATAAGAAAACAATTTCAAACATGCAGGAAGTTATTGCTAGAGGAGCAAAAGTATTATTGATAACAAATAAAAGTAAAGATGAGGTTGTGTCAGAAAATATTTGGGAAACTATTGAAGTTGAGAATACAAATGATGACTTACTTCCATTCCTTTTGACTATTCCACTTCAAAAACTTGCATATTACTCTGCCCTTAAAAAAGGTTATGACATTGATAAGCCTAGAAATTTGGCTAAATCTGTCACTGTTGAATAAACTTTAAACTCTGTTAAAACACCCCTAGGTTGAATATGAAAAGTTGGAAAAAAAATAGTTGGAGAAAATATCCTGTAAAACATATTCCAGAATATCCAGATAAAAAAGAATTGGATAAAGTTCTGGACAAGATAGGTACATTTCCTCCGCTAGTATTTGCTGGAGAAACGAGACATCTTAAAAGCCAGTTAGCTGATGTTGTAGATGGAAAAGCATTTTTACTCCAAGGTGGAGATTGTGCTGAGAGTTTCGCAGAATTCAATCCAGATAATATTAGAGATACATTTAAACTAATGTTGCAAATGTCATTAGTTTTAACTTACTCAGCTTCATTACCAGTAGTAAAAGTTGGAAGAATAGCTGGACAATTTTCAAAACCTAGAAGTGCACCAACAGAAATAAAAGATGGAGTAGAGCTTCCAAGTTATTTAGGTGACAATATTAATGGGATGGAATTTAATGAAAAAGCAAGAGTTCCAGATCCTAAAAGATTATTTAAAGCATACTCACAATCAGCTGCAACTTTAAACCTTATCAGAGCATTTTGTCATGGAGGTTTTGCAGATCTTAAGAATGTTCATAATTGGAATTTAGGTTTCATCAAAAACTCACCTGAATTAAAAAGATTTAAAGAATTAGAAGATAATATTGCAAATGCATTAGCTTTCATGGATGCATGTGGAATTAATTCAGATTTTAATAGAAGATTAAAAACTGTAAACTTCTGGACATCACATGAAGCATTATTACTTCCTTTTGAGGAAACGATGACAAGAACAGACTCTACAACAGGAGAAAATCATGACACATCTGCTCACTTCGTTTGGATCGGGGATAGAACAAGACAACTGGATGGTGGCCATGTTGAGTTTTGTAGAGGTATAGAAAATCCAATAGGAATTAAATGTGGACCTACCTTAAAGGCTGATGATTTAATTGATCTTTGTAATAGAATAAATCCTAAAAATGAAAAAGGTAAAATCACACTAATATCAAGATTTGGTGCAGATAATGTTTCAAAATTTTTACCAAAATTAATTAGGGCAATTAAAAAAGAAGGTTTAAATGTAATTTGGTCGTGTGATCCTTGTCATGGAAACACAGTAAAAGCTGCTACAGGGTTTAAAACAAGACCATTTAACAGCGTGTTAAAAGAAGTTAAAAATGTTTTTGCATGTCACCAGAGCGAAGGAAGCTATGCTGGTGGTTTACATATAGAATTGACTGGTCAAGATGTAACAGAATGTATTGGTGGAGCACAAAAGATATCTGAAAAAGACTTATCGTCAAGATATCACACACATTGTGACCCAAGACTAAATGCAAACCAAGCTTTAGAATTAGCTTTCTTGATTTCAGATGAGATTAAAAAGAATAGCTCTTATTCTAAAAACGCAGATAGAGCGGCATCTTAAGACATTGTAAAATTTAAAATATCTATTACTTTGAAATCATGAATACTTCAGAAAAAGTAAATTTTATTTCTAACTGGATTAAAGATTATGTAAATAATATGCCAAGTAAGGCAGAGTCATTGGTTATAGGAATTTCTGGAGGAATAGATTCGTCGGTTTCTAGTACATTAAGTGCAATGACAGGTTTAAAAACTATTGTTTTGTCAATGCCAATCAAACAGAAATCACATCAACATGATTTAAGTTTAAAGCATCAAGAGTGGTTAGTTAAAAATTTTAAAAATGTTGAGGCACATACTATCAATTTAGATGAGTTATTTTTGGCTTTTAGTTCTAGTTTATCAAATTTTGATAATGAACATGGAATGGCGAATTCTAGAGCTAGATTGAGAATGACAACACTTTATCAAGTTGCTGCTGCTAATAAAGGAATAGTAGTTGGAACCGGAAATAAAGTTGAAGATTTTGGTGTTGGGTTTTATACAAAATACGGAGATGGCGGGGTAGATATATCACCGATAGCAGATTGTAATAAAACAGAAGTTTGGGAGCTTGGAAAAGAGCTTGGAATTTTAAAAGAAATTATAGATGCAGCCCCTACTGATGGATTATGGGACGATGGAAGAACTGATGAAGGTCAATTAGGACTAAAATATGAAGAATTAGAAGAAGCTATGGATAATCCTAATTCAGCTAATCGAGCTAAATACGAAACTATAAGAAAACAAAATTTGCATAAAATGGAGCCAATTCCTGTATGCAAAATTCCAAATTAATCAAATAGATTCACAAATCTATTTTTTAAGTATATTCCTAAAATAATGAGTAAGGATATTTTTTTAACAAACAATCTAACAAATAAAAAAGAGAAGTTTGTACCACTAGATAAAAGCAACATTAGAATGTATGTCTGCGGCCCAACTGTTTATGACGATCCTCATATTGGTAACGCAAGACCAATAGTTGTATTTGATATTCTGTTTAAAATTTTTAAAAAAAATTATCCTAAAGTTACTTATGTACGAAATATTACAGATGTAGATGATAAAATTATTAAATCTTCAAAAGAAAATAATATTTCAATTTCAGAATTAACAAGCAAAGTAACTAAAAGTTTTAGTGAAGATTGTTATTACTTAAATTGCGAAGAGCCAACTTATCAACCTAAAGCAACTGAAAATATAGATTTGATGATTGAAATGATTTCAGAATTAATAAAAAAAGGATTTGCTTATGAAAATAATAAGCATGTTTATTTTGAGGTAAAAAAATTCAAGGATTATGGTCAACTTTCAAATAAAAAATTAGATGAGCTCATTGCTGGATCAAGAGTAGAAGTCAGTAAAAATAAAAAAAATTCAGAAGATTTTGTTTTATGGAAACCTTCAGAAGATGACGAACCATCATGGAAATCTCCATGGGGAAAAGGAAGACCAGGATGGCATCTAGAGTGCTCGGCAATGTCAAAGAAATTTTTAGGAGATGAGTTTGATGTTCATGGTGGTGGTATAGATTTGTTATTTCCTCATCATGAAAATGAAATAGCTCAATCAAGATGCGCAAATGATACAAAAATATTTGCAAAATTTTGGATGCATAATGCATTCATCACTATGTCTAATGAAAAGATGGCTAAGTCTCAGGGAAATATTTTAAAAATAAAAGATTTTAGAACTAAGATTAGTGGCCAAGTTTTGAGGTTAGCTTTACTGAGTGCTCATTACAAACAACCATTAGATTGGAATGATAAACTTCTAGACGACTGTCAAAACACGATAAATAAATGGTACAATTCATATTTAGATATTGAATATAATTCTAAAGTTTCTGATGAAATTCTTAAGCCACTTTATGACGATTTAAACACCCCTGGATATATTGCTAATTTACATCAATTATATGACAAAGCTCAAAAAGGTAACAATGAAGACAAATCTTTATTTGTTTCTGCTTGTCAATTTGTAGGACTATTAAATGAAAGTAAAGAAAATTGGATGAAATTTAAAATTAGTAAAGCTTTAATTTCTGAAAAAGAAATTTTACAAAAAATTCAGGAAAGAAATAAGGCTAGAAAGAACAAAAATTACGAAGAAGCTGATAAAATTAGAAATACGCTTTTAGACAAAGGTGTTTTAATAGAAGATAAAGATGGTAAAACGACTTGGAAATTTAAATGAGCAAAGAACAACTTTATATATTTGACACAACACTGCGTGATGGTGCACAAACCCAAGGTGTAGATTTTTCAATTGATGATAAGGAAAAAATCTCATTAGCTTTAGATAAATTGGGTGTGGATTATGTTGAAGGAGGTTGGCCAGGTGCAAATCCAACTGATACTGAGTTTTTCAATAAGAATCATAATTTTAAAACAACGAAATTAACTGCATTTGGAATGACTAAAAAGTCTGAACACAGTGCAGAAAATGATCCTATGCTTTCTTCATTAATTAATTCAAAAAGTACTTCTGTTTGTCTTTTTGGAAAATCATGGGATTTTCAAGTTGATGTCGCATTAGGAATAAGTAATGAGCAGAATTTAACGAATATAAGTGAAAGTACAAAACATATTGTTAAATCTGGAAAAGAGTTCATGTTTGATGCTGAACATTTTTTTGATGGATATAAAGCGAATCCTGAATATGCAATGTCATGTTTAAAAGCTGCTTTTGATAATGGTGCTAGATGGATTGTATTATGTGATACTAATGGCGGTACACTTCCACACGAGATAACAGAAATTGTATCTAAAGTAAGCAAGCAAATTCCTGGAAAAAATTTAGGAATACATGCTCATAATGATACTGAAAATGCTGTAGCTAATAGTCTTGCTGCAGTTCAAGCGGGTGTTAGACAAGTTCAGGGCACAATCAATGGTTTGGGTGAAAGATGTGGCAATGCTAATTTAATGTCTTTAATTCCCTCATTTTTTTTAAAGAAAGATTTTTCAGATAAGTTTGAACTAAGTATTAAAAGAGAAAATTTAAAAAACTTAACTCAATGCTCAAGATTATTAGATGAGATATTAAATAGAAAACCCAATAAACATTTACCTTATGTTGGAGCTTCTGCTTTTTCTCATAAGGGTGGAATGCATGTTTCAGCAGTTCAAAAAGATCCTAAAACCTATGAGCACATAAATCCAGAAGAAGTTGGAAACTCTAGAAATATAGTTGTTTCAGATCAATCGGGACAATCCAATATAATGTCGAGATTGAATTCAATTGGAATTAAAATTGAGAAAAGTGATCCAAAAATTAAAAAACTTTTAGATGAAGTGAAAGATCGAGAATTTATTGGATATAGTTATGATGGTGCTGATGCATCCTTTGAGTTGTTAGCTCGAAGATTAATGGGAGAGATACCAAGATATATTTCAATTAATGAATATGATGTTTCTGTAAAGAAAGATAATGCAGGAGAAATAATTTCATATGCAAAAGCACAATTAGAAGTGGATGGAGACAAAATTATGTGTGAAGGACAAGGAAATGGACCTGTTAATGCTCTAGATAATGCAATTAGAAAGAATGTTAACAAGCTTGTTAAATATTCAGAATACTTAAAAGACTTAAGACTAGTTGATTACAAAGTTAGAATTTTAAATACCGGTACAGAAGCTGTAACAAGAGTTAGTATTGAAAGTACAGACTCGAAGGGTGTTAACTGGTTTACTATTGGGGTATCACCAAATATCATTGATGCATCTTTCAAAGCTCTTGTTGATAGTTTAGATTATAAGTTATTTAAGGATAAAGCTCCTGGAAGTTCGTAGGAATGAAAACTAAAAAATTTTCAGAAAAACCATCTGATCTAAAAGATAGAATAGGAGCAAAACCAATAATTTGTTACCCAAATACCAATATTGAAGAAAAAAATTTAAGTATTCTACATTCCGCTCGAGAACACTTGGTTAAAAAAGAGGAAGTTGTAATACCCCCAAGAGACGCAAAAACGTTTGAAGTTAAATTTGGAGAGTTTTTTAGAATTGAAAGTGTAGAAGGACCTCAAGTAGGTGATTTAAATTTATTTAATTTAAATAATTTAGAGGAAAAATTTTATTCAGGTAAAACAAGGGCACTTTATGGCACTCATCTTTCAGTAGGAGATAAAATGTTTAGTAGTTTTCCCTATCTTAGATCTTTAGCAACAATAACTTGGGATACTTTAGATTGGTATGAATATGATAAAGATGGAGGATCGGTTCATGATGTAATTGGTACTAGATGTGATCCGTATACATCAAAACTTTTAAGTGATAACGATTATCATTATTGTTGTCATTCAAATTTATCAAGAGCTTTGGTTAAAGAAAAAAATATTCAATTAGACCAGGCAGAAAAAATAGTTCATGATGTATTAAATGTTTTTATGTTAACTGGATTTACCAATGATACTAAACAATACTTTATGAAAGCAAGTCCTGTAAGACCTGGTGATTATTTAGAATTTTTTGCTGAAACAGATTTGTTGGGTGCTCTTTCTGCTTGCCCAGGAGGTGATTGTGGATCTGAACATTCATCTGATGTAGCAAAATGTTATCCATTAAGAGTCTCTATTTGGACAGTGGATCCAAAATATCTAAATGATATTAAACCATCAGCTATTTCCAATTATAACAGAAATCATGGCATAGATTAATGTCTGTTAATAATATTTCTTTCATTTTACACAAACCTCAACTCTCAGAAAATATAGGAGCATGTGCAAGAGGAATGAAGAATTTTAATTTTAATAAACTTATTGTTATTGATCCTAAACCAGTATTTCCAAATGATAAAATTTTAGCAACCTCAGTAGGAGCAAAAAATATAATTAATAAGGCAAAAAATTTTGAAAATTTAGAAAAACCTTTAAAAAATATTGATATTGTAATTGCAACATCAGCACGATTTAGAAATAAAAATATTAAACATATACAATTAGAGGATTTAAAAAAAATTAATTATAAAAAGAAAATAGCTTTTTTATTTGGTTCAGAAGCGTCAGGTCTATCAAATAATGAAATAAGCTATGCCAATTATACTCTTCAAATTCCAACTAATCCTGATTTTAAATCATTAAATCTATCTCACAGCTTAATAATAATTGCTCAATATCTATCAAGCATAATTAGTTCAAAAGCATCTTTTTTTAAGAAATCAAATAAAGTTAAATCAGCATCTAAAAAAGAGATAGTTGCTATGGCAAACCTTTGTATACAGAATCTTGAAGAGATTAATTTTTTTAAATCAAAAGAGAAGAAACCGATTATGCTTGAAAACTTGAGGAATATTTTTTATAGGATGGAATTATCAACCAAAGAAACACGTATTTTATCAGGGGTATTTGCAAGTTTAGGTAAAAAACGTTGATTGACAAAATGATGAGTAAGTTTATAAAGCCCACTATCAGATGACAAAAAGATTAAACTCTAAACATAAAGTAGACAGAAGATTAAAAGTTAACCTTTGGGGAAGGCCAAAAAGTCCTTTTAATACTAGAGCTTATGGACCTGGCCAACATGGTCAAACAAAAACTTCAAAGCCATCAGATTACGGAATTCAGTTACAAGCTAAACAAAAATTAAAAGCTTATTATGGTAATATTAATGAAAGACAGTTTAGAAATATTTATAAAAAAGCAGTAATGCTCAAAGGTGATACAGGTGAAAACTTAATCGGCCTTCTTGAAAGAAGACTAGATGCTGTGATCTACAGAGCAAAATTTGCAACAACAATTTTTTCAGCCAGACAATTAATCAATCACGGCCATGTAAAAGTTAATGGTAAAAAAGTGAATATTGGAAGCTATTTAGTTAGAGAAGAAGATTCAATTGAGATAAGGGATAAATCTAAACAACTTGCAATAATTGACATTGCTCTAGCAAATAAAGAAAGAGAAACTCCAGAATATATTCAAATGGATGAGAAAAATAAAAAACTTAAATTTATAAGAGTTCCTAAGTTTGATGAAGTTCCATATCCAATTGTCATGGAGCCAAATTTAGTAATCGAATATTACTCAAGATAAAATCTTGATAAAGAGATCTTCAAAACAACATATTGATAATCTTTTAAACCAAAATCCAGACTGGAAAGTACTGGACATAGGTTGTGGATACACAGCTCATAAAAATGCTACAGTAATTTGTGATATTCAAGATTTATCAAATTTTTATAATGATAAAAATTTTGTTAAATTAGATGGAAATATATTACCATTCAAAGATAATGAATTTGATTTTGTGATTGCATCACATGTAATTGAACATGTTAAAGATGTTAATACTTTTATAAAAGAATTAAGTAGAGTTTCATCAAAAGGTTATATTGAATTGCCAACAATACTTGAGGATAATTTAGTTTTCGAAAATAAAAAAGATCATATTTGGCATATGGAATTTGATGATATTGAAAATAAACTAAACATATCTGAGAAAATACAATACTTAGAGCCTGTTATTACAGTATCGACCTCAAAAAAGTTTTCAAAAATTTTTAGACAAAGTTTAGTTCTCGAGCTTTATTGGGAAGAAAATATAGAGTTTAATTTAATACAAAAAAAGAAAAGTGATTTTCAAAAGATTTCAAGATTAACATTATTTAGAAAGTTTTTATCTAAACATTTAAGAAATATTTTAAGAAAAAATTAACTTTTTGATTTGAAATATATATTTTTGCTTTCAAAAAGTTTTGCAAGTTCACCACTTTCATACATTTCTTTAACAATATCACATCCACCTATAAACTCATTTTTAACATAAAGTTGAGGAATTGTTGGCCAATCACTAAAAACCTTAATACCCTCTCTTAAATTTTGATTTTCTAAAACATTTATACCTTTAAAATTTACTTCTAGTATTTTTAAAATATTTGAGGTCGCCATTGAAAATCCACATTGAGGAGCATCAGGTGTGCCTTTCATAAACAAACATACTTCGTTGTTTTCAATTTCATTTTTTATTAAATCATTTGTTTGTTGATCCATTTAACTCTCCTTTGTTTTAATTGCTAATGCATGAAGTTCATTACCCATTCTACCTTTTAATGAATTGTAAACCATTTTATGTTGCTCAATTTTACTTTTTCCAGAAAATTGAGAAGAGGTAACAGTTGCTGAATAATGATTTCCATCACCTGCCAAATCTTGTATTTCAACAATTGCATCAGGCATTGCTTCCTTTATACAATTCTCAATTTCTTTTAAATCCATTGCCATTATTTACTCATATAATAATTTAACCAACTTTTATTTGAAGTTGATAATTCGTCAATTGTAATTTTTGTCTTGTCATTAATATATAGTTCATTTTCAGTAATCGTGCCAAGTTCATCAAAATGGACTGCATTTTTATTTAATATATCACCTACTTTTTTAAAGTTCTTTTTATTTATTTCTACAATATATCTGCCTTGATCTTCAGCGTACAAGTATTCTATTTCATTAATCAGATATTTAGGTTTTTTGATATTTATTCCCTTTTTTCCTTTAATACACATTTTCGCTACTGCAGTAATTATTCCACCTAAAGAAACGTCGTGTGCACTTTTTATTAAATTATTCTCAATCAATTTGAGTAATGTTTCTCCATTATTTTTTTCATTAAATAAATTTACTTCAGGCGGAGGTCCATTTTTTTCATCTAAAATAGTTCTGGCAAATAAACTTTGATCAATATGCCCTTCTGTTTTTCCAATCACTAAAACTAAATTATCAACTTCTTTAAAATCCATAGTGATCATGTTCTTATAATCTTTGATTAACCCAACTCCACCAATTGTAGGCGTGGGTTTTATACCTAATTCTTTTGTTTGGTTGTAGAAAGATACATTTCCAGAAACCACTGGAAACTTTAAATATTCACTTGCCTCACCTATGCCTTGAACACATTCAACAAACTCACCCATATTTTCCTCATTTTCAGGACTACCAAAATTTAAACAGTTAGTGATAGCGATTGGTTTAGCACCAACAGAAACAAGATTTCTGAAGCTTTCACAAACTACTTGTTTTCCACCAGTTAAAGGGTGGGCCCAGCAATAAACCGCAGAAGAGTCGACAGAAGCAGCAACAGCTTTGTCTGTTCCATGAACTCTCACAACGCCTGCATCTCCACCAGGTTTTTGTATTGTATCTCCCATGACCGTATGATCATACTGTTGCCAAATCCATTCTTTGCTACATATGTTTGGATTGGCTAAAATTTTCTTTAAAACATCAATAATTTTTAAATGTTTGATGTCTTCTTTTTTAATCTTATTCTTTTTAGGAAGTTTTGCTCTCTTCCATTTACGATCATACATAGGAGAGTTTTCAACCAAAGTATTAACCGGAATATCTGCAACTTTTTCTTCGTCAAAATAAAGTTCTATTTTTTTAGATTTAGTAGTTTTACCTATTACTGCAAAATCTAAGTTCCATTTATCAAATATTTTTTTTGCATGATCTTCTTTACCATTTTCCAAAACAATCAACATTCTCTCTTGACTCTCAGAAAGCATAATTTCGTATGGTGTCATTTTGGTTTCTCTGCATGGTACTTTATTTAAATTGATTTCAATTCCGAGGTTTCCTTTAGATGCCATTTCAATGCTTGAAGAAGTTAATCCTGCAGCACCCATATCTTGGATGGCTATAATTGAGTCTCCGGCCATTAACTCTAAACAAGCTTCTAGTAAAAGTTTTTCAGTAAATGGATCTCCAACTTGAACTGTTGGCTTCTTTTCCTCAATTTTTTCATCAAAACTAGCTGAAGCCATACTTGCACCATGTATCCCATCCCTTCCAGTTTTAGATCCAACATAAATTACTGGTTTATTTAACCCTGCAGCTTTAGAGTAAAAAATCTTATCTTTTTTTACTAATCCTAACGTCATGGCGTTAACCAAAATATTTCCATTGTAGGAGCTATCAAAACTTGTTTGTCCAGCAATTGTAGGAACACCCATACAGTTACCATAACCACCTATGCCATGAACTACACCTCTTAATAAATTTTTTGTTTTTTTATTTTGTGGCGATCCAAAATGTATGGAGTTCAAGTTAGCTATCGGTCTTGCACCCATTGTAAATACATCTCTCATTATTCCACCAACCCCAGTTGCAGCGCCCTGGTAAGGTTCTATAAATGAAGGGTGATTGTGACTTTCTATTTTAAAAACTATTGCGTCATTATCTTCAATATCGATAACACCAGCATTTTCCCCAGGACCTTGAATAACTTTCTTTCCTTTAGTAGGTAGTTTTTTTAAATGCAATCTTGATGATTTATAAGAACAGTGCTCATTCCACATTGCAGAAAATATTCCTAGTTCTGTCATGTTTGGAGTTCTCTTTAATAGTTCACAAATTTTAGCGTATTCATCTTTCTTCAAACCATGATCAACTGCTACTTGTTCGTTTACAATCATTTTAAGTTGTTTATTAAGTTTTTAAAAAATAATGATCCATCTTCACCAGATAAAGATGTATCAATCATTCTTTCAGGGTGGGGCATCATCCCTAGCACATTTTTTCCTTTATTAAATATACCAGCAATATTTTTTATAGATCCATTTGGATTAAATTGATCTTCTATTTTTCCATTTTCATCACAATAGTTAATAGCTATTTGATTATTATCTTCAATTTCTTTTAATTGATCATTTGTACAAAAATAATTTCCTTCATTATGAGCTATATGAAATTCTAAAACTTCGTTATCTACATTTTTAAAATATTTGTTTTTTTTATCGTTAATTTTCACAAAAACATTTTTACAGATAAATTCTAAATATTTATTTCTAAGCAAAACACCTGGAACCAAACCAGTTTCCACCAATATTTGAAATCCATTACAGATACCCATAACCATACCCCCTGAATTTGCAAAATTAATTACCGACTGCATTATTTTTGATTTAGATGCCATACTTCCACATCTTAAGTAGTCCCCATATGAGAACCCACCCGGCAATACAACCAAATCACTTTTTGGTAATTCAGCATCAGCATGCCAAACCATTTTATTTTTAAATCCAAACTTCTTCAAAGCAACATCCATGTCTCTATCGCAATTTGAACCTGGAAAAGTAATAACTGATGATTTCATTAATTACTTTGGATCAATTATTTTATAATTTTCAATTACAAGATTTGCCAAAAGTTTTTTACACATTTCTTCAACTTTTGCTTTTGCTTTGTCGTTATCAGTTTCTTTAGTGTCTATTTCAAAATATTTACCTTGTCTAACTTCATTAACATCCTCAAAACCCATCCCATCCAAAGTTTGATGAATAACTTTTCCTTGTGGATCAAGTACATCTTTTTTCAAAGTGATGACTACAGAAATTTTCATTTTTTCTTTCTTTTAACTGAAGATAATTTAGTTACATTTACCGCTGAAACATTAGATTGTTCATGTAGTATACCTAATCTTTTAGCAACCTCAGTATAGGCTGGAATTAAATCACCCAGATCATTTCTAAATCTATCTTTATCTAATTTTTTTTCTGTAATACTATCCCACAACCTGCACGTATCAGGACTTATTTCATCTGCTAAAATAACTTCATTTTTTCCATCAATTTTAATTCTTCCAAATTCCAATTTAAAATCGATAAGTTTTATTCCAACACCTCTAAACATCCCAATCATAAAATCATTGATTCTTAAAATCATTTTTTTAACTTTATCTATTTCTGTTTTTGACGACCAATCAAATGCTAAAATATGCTCTTCAGATATTAATGGATCTCCAAGCTGGTCATCTTTTAAGCAGTATTCTATAAGAGGTTCTTTTAAAACAGTACCATCCTCAATACCCAATCTTTTTGTAATCGAACCTGTTGCGACATTTCTTACAATAAATTCGATCGGAATTATTTCTACAAGCTTTATAATTTGCTCACGCATATTTAATCTTTTAACTAAATGATTTTTAATTCCTATTTGAGAGAGGTTAGAGAGTATATGTTCAGATATTCTATTGTTTAGAACACCTTTACCCTCAATTGTAGTTTTTTTTTGATTATTGAATGCAGTTGCATCATCTTTGAAATATTGAATAACTAAGTTTTTATCATTTGTTGCGTAAATGATTTTAGCTTTTCCTTCGTATAATTTTTTTCCTTTTTTCATTATTTAAAAACTCTCCTAAAGATAAAATTAACATTTTTAAAGTGTTTAGAATAATTAAATATAGATTTTAGTTTTTTTGGCGAAATTTTACTCATTATAAATTTATCAGATGAAATAACATCAATTAAATTTAAATTTTCTGCAAAACATTTTTTTGAATAAGATTGAACTAATCTATAAGATTTTTCTCTGCTTAATCCTGTTTTAGTTAATTCCAACATAACTTCTTGAGAAAAAATTAAACCTTTTGTTAAATTTAAATTTTCAACCATTTTTTTAGGGTAAACAATCATGTTATCTAAAATATTTGTAAGTCTAGCCAATGCAAAATCAGTTGTAATATTAGCATCTGGCCCAATATTTCTTTCAACACTTGAATGAGAAATATCCCTTTCATGCCAAAGCGCTATGTTTTCAAGTGCTGGTACAACTGCACTTCTAACCATTCTAGCTAAACCAGTAAGATTTTCACTTAATATTGGATTTTTTTTATGAGGCATCGCAGATGAGCCTTTTTGATTTTTAGAGAAATATTCTTGTAATTCATACACTTCGGTTCTTTGTAAGTGTCGTATTTCAACTGCTACTCTTTCAATAGATCCTGCAATAATACCTAAAACAGAAAAATAAAATGCATGTCTATCTCTTGGAATTACTTGTGTCGATATTGGCTCAATTTTTAGACCTAATTTTTTGGCAACATGTTTTTCAACATTTGGATTGATGTTAGCAAATGTACCAACAGCGCCAGAAATTGCACAAGTTGATACTTCGTCAATAGCATCTTTTAGTCTTTTTCTATTTCTTTTAAATTCTTCATAAAATGAGGCCAATTTTAAACCAAAAGTAATTGGTTCAGCATGGATACCGTGGCTTCTTCCCATACATGGGGTAAATTTATATTTTTTTGCCTGCTTTTTTAAAACTTTTAAAATTTGATCAATATCTTTTAAAATAATTTTACCAGATTGGACTAATTGAATATTAAAACTAGTATCTAAAACATCTGATGAAGTCATTCCTTGATGTAGATATCTTGCTTTAATTCCAGCTTTTTCAGTAACAGAGGTAAGAAAAGCTATCACATCATGTTTAACCTCTGATTCTATTTTATGAATTCTACCCACATTAATTTTAGCTTTTTTTCTAACGATTGAAGCGACACCTCTTGGAATTTGTCCAAGTCTTTCCATAGCTTCAGCTGCTGCGACTTCAACATCTAACCAGATTTTGTATTTATTTTCTTCTGACCAAATATTAGTTAATTGTTTTCGCGAGTATCTTTTAATCATTAATTATAAGTATGGAGGCTTTGAATAACCTTTAACAGATTCTGTAAAGATTTCATAACCATTTTCAGTAATTCCTAACGTATGTTCAAATTGTGCAGATAAAGATTTATCTTTTGTAACAGCTGTCCAGCCATCATTCAGCATTTTAACATCATATTTACCAATATTAATCATTGGTTCTATCGTAAATGTCATACCTGGTCTTAAATCCATACCTGTATTTTTTTTACCATAGTGAAGAATATTTGGTGGCTCATGAAATGTAGTACTTATTCCGTGACCACAAAAATCTCTGACAACTGAAAAACCTTTTTCTTCCACAAAAGACTGAATTTCATAACCAATATCTCCTAATTTAATTCCTGGTTTTAAAATTTTAATAGCTCTCATCATAGACTCGTAAGTAACATCTATAAGATTATTTAACTTAACTGGAGTTTTTCCAATACAAAACATTCTGCTTGTATCACCGTAATGTTCATCAACTATTGCAGTTACATCAACGTTTACAGCGTCACCTTCTTGTAAAATTCTATCAGATGGTATTCCGTGACATACAACATGATTTAAAGATGTACATAAAGATTTTGTAAACCCTCTATAATATAGTGGTGCAGAGTATCCACCATTATCTCTTATAAATTCATATCCTAACTTGTCGATATAATCTGTAGAAACACCTTCTTTGATATTTTCAGTTAACATATCTAGAGTTCTTGCTGCCAGGTTTCCTGCAATTCGCATTTTTTCAAATTTGTCTTTATAATCAGTCATCTATAAGCAATCAGTCATCTATAATTTTTAATTTTTTATCTATAAAAATTTTTTTAGAACTTATATCACATCTATAAGCCAAAAAATTAACACCAGCTTTTTTAGCTATTAAATAAGTCTTAAAATAATTTTCATCTATATCTTTAGCTATTTTAAAATATTTCATATTTTGGATTTGAACTAAAAATATTAAGTATGTTTTATAACTTTTTTTTATGGCATCAATAAGGGTTAATAAATGCTTAATTCCTCTTGCTGTTGGAGCGTCTGGAAATTCCGCCGTGTCTTTATTTCTAAATAATGTAACATTTTTTACTTCTACAAAGGTTTTTTGTGTTTTTTTTTCTAATAAAAAATCAAATCTTGTTTCCTTATTAAAAAAAACCTCTGGTTTTACAGAGTCATTATTTTTAAGTTCATTTATAAGATTGTTTTTAAGTCCGTGCTCAACTATTCTATTTGCTATGTGAGTATTAACCCCAACTAAATTTTTTCTAGATTTAATGATTTCCAATCCATATTTAAGCTTTCGTTTTGGATCGTTGTTAGGAAGTAAATAAACTTCATTACCCTCGTCTAACAAACCTTTCATTGACCCTGTGTTAGGACAGTGAGCTGTGACAATTTCTTTACCAAGTTTAACGTCAGTAAAAAACCTTTTATAACGTTTGATTAGTTTGCCTTTTACTAGAGACTTGGTAAATTCCATTTCTAAATTATATATTTCATATGAATAAAAAAGTAAAAGTTAATGCATCGATTTTAATTATTGGCAATGAAATTTTATCCGGCAGAACTCAAGACACAAATACATCAACCTTAGCAATTTGGCTTAATTCAATTGGTGTAAATGTTGTAGAAGTTAGGGTAATACCTGATGTTGAAGAGACTATTGTTAAAACTTTAAACTTACTTAGATCAACATACGATTATGTTTTTACAACTGGTGGTATTGGGCCTACTCATGATGATATTACCGCTCAATCTGTTTCAAAAGCATTTGGAATTAAATATGAGATTCATAAAGAGGCTTTTAAAATTCTAGAAGCTTATTACCAACCAGGTGAATTTAATGAAGGTAGACAAAAGATGGCATGGATGCCAGAGAATGCGAAATTAATTTTAAATCCAACGAGTGGCGCACCAGGATTTAATGTTGAAAATGTATTTTCTTTACCAGGGGTACCATCTATTTTAAAATCAATGTTAGGTGGTTTGACTAACAGTATAGTAGGTGGTCAACCAATTAAAAGCATTACAATTAGTTTAAGAACTGTTGAGAGTGAAATTGCTAACTCCTTAACAAAAGTTCAAAATGATAATAAAGATGTTGAGATTGGAAGTTATCCTTTTTTCCATGCAGGTAAATTAGGTGTATCAATAGTAATAAGATCAGAAGATCAAAATAAAATAGATAATTGTAATTCTCAAATTTTGAAATTTGTTAATGAGAAAAAAATTGAGGTAGTTGATAGATAATGCTTTATTTTGCTTATGGAAGTAATCTTCATCATTTTCAAATGAAGCGTAGATGTAAAGACAGTATTTTTTTAAAAAAAATAAATTTGAAAGATTTTAGATTAACATTTAGAAGCAAGTATAGAGCTGCTGATGTTGAACCAAAAAAAAACTCTATTGTTCCAGGAGCATTATTTGAAATTTCTAAAAGTGATGAAAAAAAACTAGATGTGTATGAAGATTTTCCAATTCTTTATAAAAAACATTATTTTTATTATTATGGAAAAAAGGTGATGACTTATACTATGGTAAAAAAAACACCCTTCAAATTTCCGACAGAAAGGTATTTAAACGTTGTAAAAAGAGGATACAAGGATTGTAAACTCGATAGCAGATATCTTAAAAAAGCTTTAAAGTCATAAAAAGTGTTTATTTAATAAATAATCATGAAAAAAATATTTTTAATTAATATTTTAGTTTTTTTTTGTAGCATATTATTTATTTATGTTATTTTAGAAATTACTAACATTTTTGTTTCAGGTCCTCCAAGATATTATGAATTAGTATATAATTTGGAAAAAGGTGATTTAAGAGAAAAAAAAGAAAGACTTGTTTATTACAAAAAAAATATAAATTTAAATGAAGAAAGTAATTTTAGTCAATATGAAATTAATTCATATGACAGTTCAGATTTTAGCGGTCCAATTGTAAATGCAAATTGCGGAAGTTTGGAATCTGGTTTACATGAGTTGTATTTCAAAACTGACAAAAATGGCTTTAGAGAAAACAAAGATAATCTATACAATAATACAGACATTGTTTTAATTGGTGACTCATTCACTATGTCTATTTGTGAAAACAAACCTTTAGATTTAAAGAGTCAATTAATTAAGTTAAATAAAAATTTATCCTACTTAAATCTGGGTATACATGGTGTCAATTATGTAAAGCAATTATCTGTACTAGCTAATATTACTGAAAATACAAACTTTGACACATTAATATGGTTTTTTTATGAGGGTAATGACTATGAGGATAATATTTCAAATTATAATTCTTATAATAATTTAAAAAGGTATCAATCTCACTCTAAAGTAGACGAAATAAATTATTTTGTGGATAAAAAATTTAAAATATCCTTATTTTACAAATTAAAAGTTTTGCTTGCAGAAAAAGTAAATGGAATATCTTCATTAGTTAAGTATTTTAAAAAATATGAAATTTTACTAGATAAGGATGATTACAATAAAGCATTACAAATTTCTCAAAAATACCTTGATAAGAAAAATATTAAAAATAGATATATTTATTACATACCTAGCTGGCAAAGATTAACAAACTATAAATCAAAAAAATATGGCTTGTACAACAACAATCCACAAATTAAGCAACTTAATCATTTAAAAAAAACAGTTAAAAATGTATCAGAAAAAAATGGATTTGTTTTTATCGATGGTGAAGAAATATTTATTAATCGAGTAAATCCATTAAATGTATTTCACTATGAGTTGAATACTCATTTTAATCGTCTTGGATACAAGATATTAGCTGAAGATATATATAATAAAATTGTTAAAAAATTAAATTAATTTGATTAATTCAGATTATTAAAAAATTTAATAAAAAAAATTTACAGATTACTCTTGTTCAATTATAAATATTAGCATAAATACTCATGAAATTCATTGATGCCCTCGTGGTGAAATTGGTAGACACAAAGGACTTAAAATCCTTGCCGCTTGCGGAGTGCCAGTTCGAGTCTGGCCGAGGGCACCACTAAATGAACAAACTTCATATTATTTCAGATAAAAATAAAAAATCTTCAAAGATTAAAAATTTATTAATAAAAAAAATTAAGTCTAATCATTTTAAAAAAGAAAATCTGATTATTGTTATAGGTGGTGATGGCTTCATGCTTCAGACACTTAAAAAGAATAAAAATTCTAACAAACATTTTTATGGGATCAATTCTGGAAATTATGGATTTCTTATGAATAAATTTTCATCAAAAGATATTATTAAAAATTTAACAAAAGCAAACTTGGTTACAATTTCTCCTCTAGAAATGACTGTCAAAACTAGAAATAATCAAATTAGAAGATCTATAGCTATTAATGAAGTTTCTGTTCTTAGACAAAGTAGACAAGCAGCCTCTTTATCTATTAAACAAGGCTCAAGACAAGTAATTAAGAATTTAGTTTCAGACGGAGTGTTAGTATCGACACCTGCAGGAAGCACAGCCTACAATCTTTCAGTACATGGACCTATTTTAAGTCTCCATTCGAAAAAATTATCCATATCTCCAATAAGTGCATTTAGACCAAGAAGATGGAAAGGTAAAATAGTTAATGATAAAACTAAGATAGTTATAACTAATTTAAACCCAACTAAGAGACCTATTAGTGCTGTTGCAGATAATTTAGAGGTTAGAAATGCTAAATCAATTACAGTAAAAACTAATAATAAAATAAAGTTTAATCTTCTTTATGATAAAAACAGAAGTTTACAAAAGAAGATTAAAATAGAGCAAATAAGAAGAGAGACTAGTTAGATAAATGAAAAAAACTAATCCAATAATGCTCGCAGTCATTATTTTAGTTGGAGGTTTTTGTGCATTTAAAATTATGTCTTTTCTTGGTTGTTACGTTCGTATTGAAGACGCTAATGAGTGCTGGAAATTAACAGCCTGGTAGATTAAACGAAAAATTTTTAGAGATTGTGGTTTTTGGTTATGACACTTGAGATTTTTATAATTTTATTAACCGTTGTTCTTGCAGTTTATTTTTTATTCAGACCTACATCCAAAAAAGAGCAAGAGCGGTTCGAAGATAAAGATAACTGGAGAGGTGGATTTTAAATTGACAAATTAATTGATCTACAGATCTGTCCACACTCTGACTACACCTATTGTCTTAAGAGTAGATGTTACAGAAGTTAATTTGATTAAAAAGTAAGTGAAGTGGTGCCCCCGCACGGATTCGAACCGCGGACCTATTGATTACAAATCAATTGCTCTACCAGCTGAGCTACAAGGGCATGCGCAATAATTATTAATTATTTATTAAATAATCAACTCTTTTTTTTTATATATCTAAGGTGGTGAAACACTATTGCAGCACTATTTGAGATATTTAAACTTTCTATATCTTCATTAATATTAATTTTAACAAAAAAATCTGCATATTTACCTGTATGCTGTCTCATACCAAATCCTTCTGATCCAAATAGAAGGATGTTATTTCCTTCCCATTTTATGTCTGTAAAATCTTTTTTACCTTTTGCATCAAAACCATAAATCCAGAAATTTTTTTCTCTTAAATTTTTTAAAGTGGAATTAATATTTGATACTTGGAATATATTTACGTGTTCCATGCATCCACTTGCTGATTTATACATTAACTTACTATCTCGAGGAAAATGTCTTTCTTTAATTATTAATCCATCAATATCAAATGATGCTGCACTTCTTATTAATGAACCAATGTTTCTTGGATCTGTAACTTCATCAAGACAGACGAATGTTAAGTTATTTTTACCTTTTATAAATTGTTTTAGATCTGGTTGATCTAAATGTTCAACTTCAGCAACATAACCATTATGCATTAACTGTTCTCTTGAAGTATATTTGTCTAATTCCTTTTTGGATTTAAAGTAAACTTTAACGTCTTCTAAAACATTTTTGTTTGGATTTTTTCTATGAATATTTTTTTTAGACTCCTCAGTTAAAAATACTCTTAAAACCTTTCTTTTAGGGTTTCTAAGAGCCTCAATAACCGCGTGTTGACCAACAATGAAAAATGATGATTTATTCATAAATTATTAAGTGTTTTACACGTTTTTTTTAATATTTACTTATTAAATCACGTGTTGCATTTGCATAAATAAAATATATAAAACGCATGTTATTTGAAGCTTTATTGAACAAGGGGACACTTCCCCAAAGGAGGGGTTCCAGAGCGGTCAAATGGGGCGGGCTGTAAACCCGTTGACTTCGGTCTTCGAAAGTTCGAATCTTTCCCCCTCCACCATTTAATAAAAATTTAGATAACATGGAGTGTTACTCTTGGGGTTGTGCGGGTGTAGTTCAATGGTAGAACGCTAGCCTTCCAAGCTGGATGTAAGGGTTCGATTCCCTTTACCCGCTCCAAGAAAATAAAATTGAAAATGAAAACAAATAAACTGAGGTAAAAACGTAATGTCAAAAGAAAAATTTGTAAGAAATAAACCCCACTGTAACATTGGGACTATTGGTCATGTCGACCATGGTAAAACAACTCTTACTGCCGCGATTACAAATGTATTAGCACAAGCGGGCGGCGGAACTGCAGTTGCTTATGATCAAATTGATAAAGCACCTGAGGAAAAAGAGAGAGGTATAACAATTTCAACAGCACACGTTGAGTATGAAACTGAAAAAAGACACTATGCTCACGTAGATTGTCCTGGTCACGCTGACTATGTTAAAAATATGATCACTGGTGCTGCACAAATGGATGGAGCTATTTTAGTTGTTAATGCAGCTGATGGCCCAATGCCACAAACAAGAGAGCACATTCTTTTAGGAAGACAAGTTGGTATTCCTGCAATTGTTGTTTACTTAAATAAAGTAGATCAAGTTGATGATAAAGAAATGATTGATCTTGTAGAAGAAGAAATTAGAGAACTTTTAACTTCATACAAATACCCAGGTGATAAAACACCAATCGTTAAAGGTTCAGCTTTAGCAGCAGTTGAAGGAAGAGATGATGAAATTGGAAAAAATTCAATTTTAGAATTAATGAAAGCGGTAGATGAACACATTCCACAACCAGCTAGAGAGGTTGATAAACCATTCTTGATGCCAATTGAAGATGTATTCTCAATTTCAGGAAGAGGAACTGTTGCAACTGGTAGAGTTGAGTCAGGTGTAATCAAAACTGGAGAAGAAGTTGAAATAGTTGGAATTAAAGAAACTAAGAAATCAGTTTGTACTGGAGTAGAAATGTTTAGAAAACTTTTAGATTCTGGTGAAGCTGGGGATAACGTTGGAATTTTATTGAGAGGTATTGAAAGAACTGATATCGAAAGAGGTCAAGTTCTTTGTAAGCCTGGTTCAATTACTCCACATACTAAATTTGAAGCTCAAGCGTATGTACTCAAAAAAGATGAGGGTGGAAGACATACTCCATTCTTTACTAAGTACAGACCACAGTTTTATTTTAGAACAACAGACGTTACAGGTGAAGTAGAGTTACCAGCTGGTACTGAAATGGTTATGCCAGGTGATGATGCTAAATTCACTGTTAAACTAATTACACCAATTGCTATGGCAGAGAAATTAAACTTTGCAATTCGAGAAGGTGGAAGAACTGTTGGAGCAGGAGTAGTAACTAAAATTATAGAGTAACTCTATAAATAGGAGTGTAGCTCAATTGGTAGAGCGCCGGTCTCCAAAACCGGAGGCTGAGGGTTCGAGTCCCTCCGCTCCTGCCAATTTGAGCTTAGAAATTATGAGAAACCCGATTAAGTTTATACAAGAAGTTAAACAAGAGGCTTTTAAAGTTACTTGGCCCACTTGGAAGGAAACTTTGCAAGGTGCTTTAATGGTTTTTGTTATGGCAGTTGTTATGTCTTTATTTTTTCTTCTTTTAGATCAGGTTTTGAAATTTTTCTTAGAACTTTTACTAAAAGTGAGTATTTAATGAAAAATTGGTACATTGTTCAGTCTCACTCTAGTTTTGAAAATAAAGTAGCTTCTTTAATTAAAGAGGAGGCAGATAAAGCTAAAATTTCTGATAAGTTTGAAGAGATTATTGTGCCTACACATGATGTTACTGAGGTTAAGAGAGGTAAAAGAATTCAGAGAAAAAAGAAATACTTTCCTGGATATGTACTAATTAAAAGTGAGATGGATAATAATATTTATCACATGATTAAGAATATAAAGAGGGTCAGTGGTTTCTTGGGCACAAAAGGCATTCCTGTTCCAGTTTCAGATAAAGAGGTAGAAAAGATTTTAGGTCAGATTAAAGATGGTGTTGCTCAGCCAAAATCTGGCGTAGATTATAGTGTAGGTGAAAAAGTTCAGGTTGTAGACGGTCCATTTGCGTCATTTACAGGCATGATTGAAGAAATTGATGAAGAAAAAGCTAGACTTAAGGTGTCAGTTTCTATATTTGGTCGTCCTACACCAGTAGATTTAGAATATAATCAGGTTGAGAAGGTAAGTTAATGGCAAAAGAAATTAGTGGATTTATAAAATTACAAATTAAAGGCGGTCAAGCTAACCCAGCCCCACCTGTTGGTCCTGCATTAGGTCAACGAGGTGTAAATATTATGGAATTTTGCAAAGCTTTTAATGATAAAACTAAATCAATGGCAGGCAAACCTGTGCCAGTAGAAATCACAGTTTATAAAGACAAAAAATTTGATTTTAAAATTAAATCACCTCCAGCATCTTTTTACATTAAAGAAGCTGTAAAGCTTAAAGGTGGATCAAAAGAACCTGGAAGAAATATTGTAGCTTCAATTTCTAAAAAACAATTAGAGAGTATAGCAAAAGAAAAAATGAATGATCTAAATGCACATGATATTGAAGAAGCTATAAAAATTATTGCAGGATCAGCTAGATCAATGGGTATTGAGGTAAAAGAATAATGGCATCAAAAAGATACAAAAAATTACCTGAAAAGACAAAAGACTTGAACGCAGAGCCAATAGAAAAATTGTTACCTGAGCTTAAGAAAAACTGCACAACTAAGTTTGATGAATCTTTAGATTTAAGTTTTCAAATAAATCACAAGCAAAAGAAAAGCGAAGTTAATATAAGAACAGTAGTTAATTTACCTGGCGGCACAGGTAAGAAAGTTAAAGTTGCTGTAGTTTGTGAGTCTAACAAACAACAAGAAGCAAAAGATGCAGGTGCAGATATCGTAGGTGGTGACGAATTTGTTGAAAAAATTAAAGGTGGAGAATTAAATTTTGAAAAATTAATTTGCACACCTGGAATGATGATTAAACTCTCTAAATTAGGAAAAGTTTTAGGACCAAAAGGTTTAATGCCTAATCCCAAACTTGGTTCAGTTTCTGAAAATATTAAAGATGCAGTAACTAATGCTAAATCTGGTCAAGTAGAAGTTAGAAATGATAAAGACGGAAATATTGGAGTGAGTATTGGTAAAAAATCTTTTAGTGATGATCAATTACTTAAAAACTACAATGCAATTTTAGATGCTTTAGAAAAAGAAAAATCAAACAATACTTTAAAAGGTGATTTAATTAGAAGTGTATTTGCTACATCAACAATGGGTGTTTCATATAAAGTTAAATTAGGGAAATCGATATAGTTATGATGAACAAAGAACAAAAGAAAAATTATATTGAAGAAATGACTAGTAAGTTTGAAAACAGCAAAGCTGTTATGGTTACTCATTACCAAGGTTTAACTATGACTCAATTAGATGAATTGAGAGCGAAAATGAGAGAACATGGAATAATTTTCAAAATAACGAAAAATAGAATTACAAAATTAGCTTTAGAAAAAACAAAGTGTAAAGATTTATCAAATTTATTTACTGGTCCTACAGCAGTTGCATTTGGAGAGGATGCTATAATGTCTGCAAGGATTCTTTCAAAATTTGCAAAAGATAACGAAAACTTAAAATTAATTGGTGGAATTATGGATAACGAGGTCTTAGATCAGGCTGGTGTCCAAAATGTAGCTAGTTTGCCTACATTAGATGAAGCAAGAGCCAATATTGTGGGTATTTTGAACGCTTCTGCATCTAAATTAATCAGTATTTTGCTTGCACATTCAGAAAAAATGAGTAGTTTGTCGGCAGAAAATTCTGAAACACAACCCAAAGAGTAATACATATGCCTGACCTAAACAAAATTATTGAAGACTTATCAAGTTTGACTGTTGCAGAAGCAGCTGAACTTTCAAAACAATTAGAAGAAAAATGGGGTGTAACTCCAATGGCAGCAGCAGCTCCAGCAGCAGCAGGTGGTGCGGCTCCAGCAGAAGATAAAGATGATTTTACAATCATGTTAGTTTCTGCAGGTGATAAAAAAATTAATGTTATTAAAGAAGTAAGAGCAGCTACTTCATTAGGTTTAAAAGAAGCTAAAGATCTTGTAGAGGGAGCACCAAAAGAAGTTAAATCTGGTGTAAACAAAAAAGAAGCTGAAGAGATCAAAGCTAAGTTAGAAGCTGCTGGCGCTAAAGTAGAACTTAAATAAATTAAATAGAAAGAATTCGAATACTGATTATTTTTAATCAGTATTTATAAATATAGATGCAATTATCTTTTACTGAAAAGAAAAACATAAGAAAAAGTTTTGGTAAACTAAAAGAGAGTTTATCTATACCTAATTTAATTGAAGTACAAAAAAATTCGTACAAAGAATTAACAGAATTTAATGCCGAAGCAGCTGAACTTACCAAAGGTTTTGATAGAGTTTTTAAAAGTATTTTTCCTATTGAAGATTTAAATGACAAAGCAACTTTAGAATATGTTTCATATAGATTAGAGAAACCAAAATTTGATGTTGAAGAATGTATAGCAAGAGGTCTTACATATTCATCAGCTCTTAAGTGTACTTTAAGATTAGTAGTTTATGAAATAGATCAAGAAAATAATACAAAAGATATTTTATCAGCTAAAGAGCAAGAAGTATATATGGGTGAAGTTCCTATGATGACTAATAGTGGAACTTTTATAACTAACGGTGTTCAAAGAGTTGTAGTGAACCAAATGCACAGAAGTCCAGGTGTATTTTTTGATCATGATAAAGGAAAAACTCATGCAAGCGGTAAACTTTTATTTAATTGTAGAGTAATTCCTAATAGAGGTTCTTGGTTAGATTTTGAATATGATGTTAAGGATTTTCTATATTTTAAAATTGACCGAAAAAAGAAAATTTTTTCATCTACTTTATTATTAGCTTTAGGCTATACAAAATCAGAAATTGTGGATGAGTTCTATGAAAGTGAACAGTATACTTTTGATACAAAAACCGAAAAGTGGAAAACTAAATTTAATCCTGAAAACTACAAAGCAAAAAATTTCTCAGAAGAAGTAATTGACGCAAAAACTGGTAAAGTTGTAATTAAATTAGGTGACAAGATTAATTTTTTAAGTGCAAAAAAATTAGCTAATGATGGTTTAAAAGATATACTAGTTTCTAGAGAGTCCTTGTTTGGCAAATTTTTACACAGAGATGTAAAAGTTAATGAAGAAGAAGATGGTGTATTTAAAATTGGGACTGAATTAAATGATACAATAATTCAACAAATTTTAGATGCAAATATACACACACTTCAAATTTCTGTTACAAACTCTATAAATAAAGGACCTTATCTACTTACAACTATTTTAGCTGATAAAAATAATACTAAAGACGAAGCTATCACAGAAATCTACAAAATGTTAAGACCTGGTGAGCCACCAACCATAGAGATAGCAACTCAAATATTTAATAATCTTTTCTTTAGCTCAGACAGATATGATTTGTCTGATGTTGGAAGAGTTAAAATGAACTCAAGATTAAACCAAGAATGTTCTGATAAAATTACCATATTAAGAAATGACGATATCATAGCAATTATTCATAAAATGTTGGATTTACGTGATGGTAAAGATGATGTCGATGACATTGATCACCTAGGAAATAGAAGAGTTCGTTCTGTTGGTGAGCTAGTTGAGAACCAAGCTAGAATTGGTGTTTACAGAATGGAAAGAGCAATTAAGGAAAAAATGACAACTTTAGATGTTGAGTCAGCAATGCCACAAGATCTAATTAATGCAAAACCATTAACAGTTTCATTGAAAGATTTTTTTGCAAGTTCACAACTATCTCAGTTTATGGATCAAACAAATCCTTTATCTGAAATTACTCATAAAAGAAGAGTTTCAGCGTTGGGTCCGGGAGGTTTAACAAGAGAAAGAGCAGGTTTTGAAGTCAGGGACGTCCATCCAACTCACTATGGAAGAATTTGTCCAATAGAAACACCAGAGGGTCCAAACATCGGTTTGATTAATAGTTTATCCACTTATGCAAAAATTAATAAGTATGGATTTATTGAAAGTCCATATAAAAAAGTCAAAGACGGTGTTGTTCAAGATAAAGTCGAATATTTATCAGCAATGGAAGAAACAAAATTCACTATTGCTCAAGCAAATACAAAACTTGATAAAAATGGAAAAATTACTGAAGAACTAGTTTCATGCAGACAAAATCTAAACTTTCTTTTGGCTAAACCTGACTCAATTGATTACATTGACGTATCACCAAAACAACTAGTTTCAGTTGCAGCATCATTAATACCATTCTTAGAAAATGATGATGCAAACAGAGCCTTAATGGGATCAAACATGATGAGGCAGGCAGTTCCATTATTAAAACCTGAATCGCCACTAGTTGGTACAGGAATTGAAAGTGATGTTGCCTTAGACTCTGGAGTAACTATTGTTGCTAAGCGTGATGGAGTTGTTGATAAAATAGATGGTAAAAGAATTGTTATAAAAGTAACAGAGGAAACAGATTTTAGTAAGTCTGGTGTAGATATCTATAACCTTCAAAAATTTAAAAGATCAAACCAAAATACTTGTATAAATCAAAGACCACTAGTTAGAGTTGGTGATAAAGTTAAATCTGGAGATATTATTGCAGATGGTCCTTCAACAAAATTAGGTGAACTTGCTTTAGGTAAGAACGTTACAGTAGCATTCATGCCGTGGCAAGGTTACAACTTTGAAGACTCAATCTTAATTTCAGAAAGATGTGTTACAGATGACGTATTTACATCTGTTCACATTGTTGAATACGAAATAATGGCAAGAGATACAAAACTTGGTGAAGAAGAAATAACTAGAGATATACCAAATGTAAATGAAGAGGCCTTAAAAAATCTTGATGAGTCAGGAATCGTTTACATTGGTGCAGAGGTTAGTGCTGGTGATATTTTGGTTGGTAAAGTTACACCAAAAGGTGACTCAGCATCTGGTCCAGAAGAAAAATTATTAAGATCAATTTTTGGAGAAAAAGCTATTGATGTAACCGATACATCTTTAAGAATGTCTAGAGGATCCAGTGGAACGGTAGTTGATGTAAGAGTATTCAATAGACATGGAATTGAGAAGGACGAAAGATCAATAACTATTGAAAGAGCTGAAATTGAGCAAGTTCAACAAGATAAAATTGTTGAAGAAGAAATTTTAGAAAGAAGTATTAAACAAAGAGCTTCACAATTCTTGTCAGGATCATCTTTAACAAAAAAAGTAAAAGATTTATCAGAAGGAACTAAGTTAGATTTTGATATAATTAATACATTATCAATTAATGATGTCTTCAAAATCACAGTAGGAAATGTAAATGACGAAGCAACATTAGCTCAATTAAAAGATCAATATAATAAAGCGAAACAAGACATAACTGAGAGATTTGAAGATAAAGTTCTAAAAATTAGAAGTGGTGATGATTTATTACCAAGTGTTATGAAAATGGTAAAAGTATTCGTTGCTATCAAAAGAAGATTAAGACCTGGTGATAAAATGTCAGGAAGACATGGAAACAAAGGAGTTGTAAGTAAAATTGTACCTGTTGAAGATATGCCATATAGAGAAGATGGTAGACCAGTTGATATTGTGTTAAATCCACTGGGTGTTCCAAGCAGGATGAACGTTGGGCAAATTTTAGAGACACATTTAGGTTGGGCATGTAAAGAATTTGGTGAACAAGTTAAAAATTTAGTTAACGAAAATAACAAAAAAATAGAAAGAACAGAAAAAATCGAAAAATTCCTAAAATCTGTTTATGGAGAAGAAATTTTCAACGAGAAAGTAGATAAATTAAGCAAGAATGAATTCAAAGATCTTTGTGAAAATTTGCAAAATGGTATCGCAATCTCAACACCTGTTTTTGATGGTGCTAAAGAAAAAAATGTTACTGAGATGCTTGAACTAGCAAATCTACCAGGATCAGGACAAACTTATTTATGGGATGGAAGAACAGGAGAGAAATTTGATAGACCGGTTACTGTTGGAATAATCTATATGCTAAAACTTCATCACTTAGTTGAAGATAAAATTCACGCAAGATCTACAGGACCTTACAGTTTGGTTACACAACAACCACTTGGTGGTAAAGCACAGTTAGGTGGTCAAAGATTTGGTGAAATGGAAGTATGGGCACTTGAGGCATATGGTGCATCATATACTTTACAAGAAATTTTAACTGTTAAATCTGATGACGTAGCAGGAAGAGTTAAAGTTTACGAAACTATAGTTAAAGGTGAAGAAAACTTTGAGTCTGGAATACCAGAGTCATTTAACGTTTTAGTTAAAGAGATTAAATCATTAGCATTAAATGTGGAGCTTAATTAATGAAAAAAGAATTAACAGATCTATTTAAGGGTAGCGAAATTTCAGAAGCTCAAAATTTTAATAGTATTAAAATTTCACTTGCTAGCCCAGAGAAAATTAAATCTTGGACATTTGGTGAAATTAAAAAGCCTGAAACAATTAATTATAGAACGTTTAGACCTGAAAAAGATGGTTTATTCTGCGCAAGGATTTTTGGACCAATAAAAGATTATGAGTGTTTATGCGGCAAGTATAAACGAATGAAATTTAGAGGAATTATCTGTGAGAAATGTGGTGTTGAGGTTACAAAATCAAATGTAAGAAGAGAAAGAATGGGCCACATTAATCTTGCTACACCAGTAGCACATATTTGGTTTTTAAAGTCTCTTCCAAGCAGAATTGCTTTGGCAGTAGACATGAAATTAAAAGAAATAGAGAGAGTTCTTTATTTTGAAAACTTTATAGTAATAGAACCTGGTTTAACTGGTTTACAAAAAAATCAACTCTTAAATGAGGAAGAATTAGCAAAATACCAGGATGAGTTTGGTGAAGAAAGTTTTACAGCGGGAATAGGAGCAGAAGCTGTTCTTGAGATGCTGAAAAATTTAGATTTAGAATTAGAAAGAAAAAATCTTGTCAGCTTTATTAAAGAAACCAAATCAAAAGTTAACGAAGAAAGAGCAATTAAAAGATTAAAATTAATAGAATCATTTATTGAAACAGGTCAAAAACCTGAATGGATGATTATGACTGTTGTGCCAGTTATACCACCAGAATTAAGACCATTAGTTCCTCTTGATGGTGGAAGATTTGCAACTTCAGATCTTAACGATTTATACAGAAGAGTAATTAACAGAAATAATAGATTAAAAAGATTAATGGATCTTAAAGCTCCAGATATCATTGTAAGAAATGAAAAAAGAATGCTTCAAGAGTCTGTAGATGCACTATTTGATAACGGTAGAAGAGGCAGGGTAATAACAGGGACTGGTAAGCGACCACTTAAATCTCTTGCTGAAATGTTAAAAGGAAAACAAGGAAGATTTAGACAAAATTTATTAGGTAAAAGAGTTGATTATTCTGGAAGATCAGTAATAGTTGTCGGTCCAGATTTAAAATTACATGAGTGTGGTTTACCGAAAAAAATGGCTCTTGAGTTATTTAAACCATTTTTATATGCAAGATTAAATAAATTAGGCTTAGCTTCAACAATTAAACAAGCTAAAAAATTAGTTGAAAAAGAAACAAATGCAGTTTGGGATGCTTTAGAATTAATAGTTAGAGAGCATCCGGTACTTTTAAATAGAGCACCAACACTTCATAGGCTAGGAGTTCAAGCATTTGAGCCAAAATTAATTGAAGGAGATGCAATTGAATTACATCCTTTAACTTGTGCTGCATTTAACGCTGACTTCGATGGTGACCAAATGGCAGTGCACGTGCCGTTAAGTTTAGAGGCACAATTAGAGGCAAGAATTTTAATGTTATCTACAAATAATATTCTTTCTCCATCGAACGGTAAACCAATTATTGTTCCGAGTCAGGATATGATTTTAGGAATTTACTATCTTTCACAAGAACCTATATCTGAAAAACCAGCTGGATACTTTACAAATTCAGATCAGATTGAATTTGCATTATCATCTGGTCAAATAAATGTACATAGTACTATCATTTCAAGATACGAGACTGTTGATGAGCAAGGGAATAAGAAAATAGAAAAATACACTTCTACAGCTGGAAGATTTTTATTAGCAAATTTATTACCTAAAAATAGTAATATTAAGTTCTCTTTGGTAGATAGATTATTACCTAAAAAAGTAGTTTCAGAAATAATTGATATTGTATTTAGATTTTGTGGTCAAAAGACAACTGTAATTTTCTGTGACAAGCTTAAAGATTTAGGATTTAAACACGCATTTAAAGCAGGAATTTCCTTTGGAAAAGATGATCTTGTAATCCCTGAAAATAAAACTCAATTAATTGATGATACTAAGAAATTAATTGCAGATTATGAAACTCAATATGCTGAAGGCTTAATTACAAGAGGTGAAAAATACAACAAAGTTGTTGATGCTTGGTCTAAATGTACAGATAAAGTTGCCGGAGAAATGATGAAAGGAATTTCAGCTACAGAAAAAACTGATGAAGGATTGAAAATAAATTCTGTATTTATGATGGCTGACAGTGGAGCTAGAGGATCTGCCGCTCAAATGAAACAATTAGCCGGTATGAGAGGATTGATTGCTAAACCTTCAGGGGAAATTATCGAAAGTCCAATTATTTCAAACTTTAAAGAGGGATTAACTGCTTTAGAGTACTTTAATTCAACTCACGGAGCTAGAAAAGGGTTAGCAGATACAGCACTTAAAACAGCTAGTTCTGGATATTTAACAAGAAGACTATGTGATGTTGCACAAGACTTAACAATAACAAAAGTTAATTGCGATGATCCTGGATTTATTGAACTATCTGAAATTTTAGAGGGTGGTAATGTGGTTGTTAGTTTATCCGAAAGAGCATTAGGTAGAGTAACAGCTGCTGATGTTAAAAACCCTTTATCAGGTGAAGTAATTATTAAAAAATCTGAAATGATTGATGAAGCAGGTTGCGATAAAATTGATGCTGCAGGAGTTAAATCAATTAAAGTTTATTCAGTAATGACATGTAATTCAAAAGAGGGTGTTTGTGCTACTTGCTATGGACGAGATTTATCAAGAGGTAAGATGGTTCATGTTGGAGAAGCTATAGGAATGATATCTGCTCAATCAATTGGAGAGCCAGGTACACAGTTAACAATGAGAACGTTTCACGTTGGAGGAACAGCTTCAGTTAAACAAGACTCTCAAATAGTTACCAAAAGTGAGGGAACTTTAAAAATAATCAACTCAAATATTTTAGAGGACTCTAAAAAGAATTTGATTGTTATGGGAAGAAACACCCAACTTTCTATAGAGGATGACAAAGGAGTTCAGATAGCAGTTTATAAAGTTGCTTATGGATCAAGACTATTTTTCAACAATGGTGACAAAGTAAAAGCAAATACCAAAATATGTGAATGGGATCCTTACACAACTCCAGTTATAGCAGAGAAAAGTGGTACAGCTAGTTATGTAGATTTAATTGATGGTGTATCAATTCAAGAAACTACTGACGATGCAACAGGAATTTCTTCTAAATCAGTAATTGATTGGAGAGGTCAATCAAAAAGTACTGATTTAAAACCTAGAATTACTTTAAGAGATGAAAAAGGAAATGTGATTAAAAAAGCTGATGATAATGAAGCTAGATATTACTTAGTACCAGATTCGATTTTATCAATTAAAGATGGTCAAAAAGTTTATGCAGGTGACGTAATTGCAAGATTACCCAAGGAAACAACAAAAACAAAAGATATTACTGGAGGTCTTCCAAGAGTTGCTGAATTATTTGAAGCTAGAAAAGCTAAGGATAGCGCAATTATTGCAGAAAATGATGGTAGTGTTGTTTTTGGTAAAGAAGTAAGAGGTAAACAAAGAGTATCTATTGTTCCCGAAGATGGGTCGGAACCTTCAAACTATCTAATTCCAAAAGGTAAACATATCAATTTTAATCCGGGCGAAAAAATTCAAAAAGGAGAGTATCTTTTAGATGGCCAACCATTGCCACATGATATTTTAAGAATTTTAGGAATCAAAGAATTAACAGAATATTTTGTTAACCAAGTTCAAGAAGTCTATAGATTACAAGGTGTCATAATAAACGATAAGCATATTGAAACTATTTTAAGACAAATGCTTAAAAAGGTTGAAGTTAAAGTATCAGGTGACTCAAGTTATTTACCTGGTGAAGTAGTTGATAGAATTAAGTTTGATAATACTAATGAAAAATTGATTGCGGAAGGAAAAACACCAGCCGTTGGTGAACGAGTCCTAATGGGTATTACAAAGGCTTCACTTCAAACAGAATCGTTTATTTCAGCAGCTTCTTTCCAAGAAACAACAAGAGTATTAACTGATGCTGCAATTAAAGGAAAAGTTGATCCATTAAATGGCTTAAAAGAGAACGTAATTGTTGGAAGATTAGTTCCTGCAGGTACTGGTAATATTAAAAATAGATGGAACAATAAAGCTCTGGAGGATGATAATAATTTCTTAGCAGAGCAGGATAAAATAGAAGCTTCAGAACCTGAAGAAACACAAGCAAATCAATAAAAAAATCGCCTAAAAATTGCAGTTTTAGTTTGACAAAGGGCTATTAATAAGTAATTTGGCGATGTTTTTGGTTGGAATGTAGTGCTTCTAACAGTACTAAACGCTGCCACAAAATAACCTGTCAGTTATTTTCATCTAAAAATAAATTAATTAATTTTAAAATATTTATGCCAACTATTAATCAGTTGTTAAGAAAAAAAAGAGTTAAACCAGCTGCAAGGAACAAAGTTCCTGCTTTACAAAAACAACCTTTAAAGAGAGGTGTTTGTGTTAAAGTTTATACAACAACTCCGAAGAAACCAAACTCTGCATTAAGAAAAGTTGCTAGAGTAAGATTATCAAATGGATTTGAAGTTACAGCTTACATTCCTGGTGAAGGTCATAACCTTCAAGAACACTCGGTAGTACTGATTAGAGGTGGTAGGGTAAAAGATTTACCAGGTGTTCGTTATCATATTCTAAGAGGTAATCTGGATACTCAAGGTGTTGCGAACAGAAAACAAAGAAGATCTTTATACGGAACAAAAAAAGGTAAATAATGTCTAGAAAAAAAACACAGCCAAAAAAAAATGTAGTTCCAGATCCAAAATTTAATTCAACTATAATTCCAAAATTAATAAACAATATAATGTATGATGGTAAAAGAGGTATTGCTGCAAAAATTGTTTATGAAGCAATAGATAAAATAAAAACAAAAACAAAAGATGAACCAATAAATATTTTTAATGAAGCAATTAATAACATCAAACCAACAGTAGAAGTAAGATCTAGAAGAGTTGGTGGTGCAACTTACCAAGTTCCTGTTGAGGTAAAAAGTAAAAGAGCACAAGCTTTAGCTATTAGATGGTTAGTTGAGTCAGCAAGAAAAAGAAAAGACAAACACATGGCAGATAAAATTTTTAATGAGCTTTATGATGCTTATGAAAAAAAAGGTGCTGCCGTTAAAAAAAGAGAGGATGTACACAAAATGGCAGAGTCCAACAAGGCATTTGCTCATTTTAGGTGGTAAAAAGATATGGCTAGAACTCATTCATTAGATAAATACAGAAACATTGGGATCATGGCTCATATAGATGCTGGTAAAACAACTACTACAGAAAGAATTTTATATTACACAGGTAAAAGTCATAAAATTGGTGAAGTACACGATGGTGCAGCAACCATGGATTGGATGGAACAAGAACAAGAAAGAGGTATAACAATTACTTCTGCAGCAACAACTTGTTTTTGGAATGATCACAGAGTTAACATTATAGACACCCCAGGTCACGTAGACTTTACTATTGAAGTAGAGAGATCTTTAAAAGTTTTAGATGGTGCAGTAGCTGTTTTTGATGGTGTAGCAGGTGTAGAACCACAATCTGAAACAGTTTGGAGACAAGCAGACAAATACAAAGTTCCAAGAATTTGCTTTGTAAACAAGCTTGATAGAACAGGTGCTGATTTCTTTAGATGTGTAGACATGATTAGAGATAGATTAGGTGCTAAGCCATTAGTGTTACAAGTTCCTATTGGAATTGAAGCTTCTCTAACTGGAGTGATTGATTTAGTTAAAATGAAAGCTCAAGTTTGGAAAAATGAGGCTTTAGGTGCAGAATGGGAATACAAAGATATTCCTGATGATCTTAAAGAAATAACTGAAAAGTATAGAACAGAATTAATCGAAACTGCCGTTGAACAAGATGAAAAGTTAATGGAATCTTACTTAAATGGAGACGAAATTAAGGAAGAAGATTTAGTCAAATGTATAAGAAAAGGAACATTGAATTTTAGTTTTGTTCCAGTTTTAACTGGATCTGCCTTTAAAAACAAAGGTGTTCAGCCTTTACTAGATGCAGTTGTCAACTACTTACCAAGTCCAGTTGACATTGGTTCAATTAAAGGGACAAAGGTTGGATCAGAAGATGAAATAGAAATGAAATTTGATGATGGTTCATCTTTTTCTGGTTTAGCATTCAAAGTTGCAAATGATCCTTTTGTAGGTTCTTTAACATTCGTTAGAATTTATTCTGGTACAATTAAGTCTGGAACTGCCGTATACAACTCTTCATCTGATAAGGAAGAAAGAGTTGGTCGTATGCTTTTAATGCATGCTAATTCAAGAGAAGATATTAAAGAAGCTAATGCAGGTGATATTGTTTCACTAGCAGGATTAAAAAATACTATGACTGGTCACACTTTATGTGACAAAGAAAATCCAGTTTTATTAGAGCCAATGGAATTTCCAGAGCCTGTAATTGAAATTGCTGTAGAACCAAAAACAAAAGGTGACCAAGAAAAAATGGGTGAAGCATTAGCAAGATTAGCTAAAGAGGATCCATCATTTAGAGTTTCTTCAGATGAAGAGTCGGGTCAAACAATCATTAAAGGTATGGGTGAACTTCACTTAGATATTATTGTTGATCGAATGAAAAGGGAATTTAAAGTTGAAGCAAACGTAGGTGCTCCACAAGTTGCTTACAGAGAGACTATCGAAAAATCTGCTGAGTATGAATACATACATAAAAAACAAAGTGGTGGTGCTGGTCAGTTTGCTAAGGTTAAATTATTTGTTGAACCTCAAGAGCCAGGAAAAGGAAGAGAAGTTGAAAGTGCTATTAAGGGCGGAGCTATTCCAAAAGAATTCATTCCTGGTGTTGAAAAAGGTATTGAAACAGTCTCTGATAGTGGAATTTTGGCAGGTTTCCCAATGATTGATTACAAAGTAACTATTGTTGATGGTTTGCATCACGATGTTGACTCAAGCGTCTTAGCTTTTGAACTTGCAAGTAGAGCATGTTTTAAAGAAGCTTGTACTCAAGGTGGATTAAAACTTTTAGAACCAATTATGAGAGTAGAAGTAGTTACTCCTGAAGATTATATGGGAGATGTTATTGGTGATTTAAACAGTAGAAGAGGGCAAATTAGCACTCAAGAACAAAGAGGAAATGCAACTGTAATTACAGCTATGGTTCCTCTAGCCAATATGTTTGGTTATATTAATAATCTTAGATCAATGTCACAAGGAAGAGCACAATATTCAATGTTCTTTGATCATTATTCTAAAGTTCCTCAAAACGTCCAAGACGAAGTAACTAAAAAGGTAGCGGGATAATGGAAAAGCAAAACATAAGGATAAAACTAAGAGCTTATGATAATAAGGTTTTAGATGCCTCTACAGAAGAAATTGTAAACACAGTTAAAAGAACTGGGGCTACAATAAAAGGGCCAATTCCATTACCTACAAGAATTGAAAGATATACTGTATTAAGATCACCTCACATAGATAAGAAAAGTAGAGAGCAATTTGAATCAAGAACACACAAAAGATTAATCGATATTATTGAACCAACACCACAAACTGTAGAAGCTTTGATGAAACTTGATTTAGCTTCCGGTGTAGATGTGGAGATAAAAATTTAATCATGAGTGAGATAGCTTTATTAGGAAAAAAAATAGGAATGACAAGAGAGTTTTATAAATCTGGTCAATTAGTTCCTGTGACTGTACTAAAGGTTGAAAAAGCTAGAGTTATTCAGGTCATTGAAGAGGAAAAAAGAGGATACAAAGCTGTTCAGCTTGGATATGGAAAAATTAAAAATTCAAAACTAACAAAATCAATGAAAGGTGTTTTTGCTAAAAAAAATACTGAAGCTAAGAAAAAATTAAAGGAATTTAGAGTAAATGATACTTCTGTTTACAAAGAAGGAAACGAGTTTGGTTTAGAAATATTTAAAGATATTAAATTTGTAGACACAAGATCAAAGACAATTGGTAAAGGTTTTGCAGGTGCTATGAAAAGACATAATTTTGGAGGTTTAAGAGCCAGCCACGGTGTTTCAATATCACACAGAGCTCATGGTTCAACTGGACATAGTCAAGATCCAGGAAAAGTTTTTAAAGGAAAAAAAATGGCTGGTCATATGGGTGACAAGCTAAGAACAATGCAAAATATTGAAATAATAAAAACAGACTTAGAAAACGAACTTCTTTACTTAAAAGGATCAATACCTGGTTCAAAAAATTCTGAAGTAATGGTTAAAAAATCAGTGAAAAATATAAGCAAAATGACAATTGGTGAGAAACAAGCAGCTGCTGAAGAAGCTAAAAAAACACCTGAGAAAAAGAAAAAATAATGAAATTAGATAAAATTAGCATAGACGGGAAAAAAGATAGTATTGAAGTTTTGGATAAGATTTTTTCTGCTAAAATTAACCATAAATTAGTTAGCGCTGTTCTTTATAAAACAAATGCTAATTACAAAGGAAGACATGCCAAAACTAAACAACAAAATGAAGTAAAAGGACCAACTTCAAAAATATACGCTCAAAAAGGAACTGGTGGTGCTAGGCATGCTAGTAGAAAAGCTCCTATATTTGTTGGTGGAGGTATTGCTCATGGACCGAAAGGTGAATTAGCATACAAGAAAAGAAAATTAAATAAAACTGAAAAAAAACAGAGCGTAGCTTCATTAATTACTGAAAAAAATAATAATAAAAATTTATTAATCTTAAATGATTTTAGTTCTGAAATTAAAAAAACAAAAGAGATGAGCTCAATAATTAATAAACTTGAAATTACAAATTCATTAATAATTTTAGATAAAAATTCTAAAGAAAAAATAGAAAAATCAGTGAGAAATATTCCAAATGTTAAAGTTACTGATGTAAATCATTTTAGTGCTTACGATATTATTAAATTTAAAAAAGTTGTTTTCACAGAAAGTTCTGTGAAAGAATTAGAAAAGAGATATTCATAAAATGGAAAAAATACACTTGTACGACAAAATTTTATCACCTGTTGTTACTGAGAAATCAACTAACTTGTCTGAACTGAATAAAATTGTTTTTAAAGTTCCAGATGGTGCAAATAAGAAAAATTTAAAAAAGAATATTGAAAAAATATTTAAAGTTAATGTGACTAAAATAAATATTATAAATAAACAAAACAGAACAAAAATTACCAGAGGCAAAAAAGTAAAAGTATCTGGATATAAAAAAGCAATAATTACTTTAAAAAAAGGTCAAAGTATTGATCTAACAACAGGAATTTAATAAATGGCACTAAAAACTTTTAAACCATACACAAAATCTACAAGAGGCACTATTTTAGTTGATAGAACTGGTTTATGGAAAGGTAAACCATTCAAGACCCTAGTTTCACCTAAAAATGCGATGAAGGGTAGAAATAATAATGGTCATATTACCTCTATTAATAGAGCTGGTGGACATAAAAAAATGTACAGACATGTGGACTTTTATCGAAAAAAATTCGACATGGAAGCCACTGTTGAAAGAATAGAGTACGATCCAAATAGATCATGTTACATTATGCTAGTAAAATTTGAGGATGGTACTCACTCATATTTCTTAGCACCACAAAAAATTAAAGTTGGAGACAAAGTTGAAAGCGGTTCTAAAAAAGAAATTAAAGTAGGTAATTGCATGCCATTACAAGATATACCAGTAGGTATCAATATACATAATGTTGAAATACAACCAGGTGGTGGTGGAAAAATTGCTAGAGCAGCTGGTTCATCAGTTACTATTAGTGGTCTAGATGGAAACTATAGTTTAATAAAATTAGCCTCAGGTGAAGTGAGAAAAATAGATTCAAGAGCTTTAGCTACAATTGGAATTTTAAGTAATCCAGATCAAAAAAATATTAAAATTGGAAAAGCAGGCAGATCAAGATGGTTGGGTAGAAGACCTCATACTAGAGGAGTTGTTAAAAACCCAGTTGATCACCCACACGGAGGTGGTGAAGGAAAATCTGCAGGAGGAAGACATCCAGTTTCACCTACAGGGCAATCAGCTAAAGGTTTAAAAACCCGAGATAATAAGAGAACAGATAAATTTATAGTTAAGAGAAGAAATAAGAGGAAGGATACTAAGTAATGGCTAGAGCAGTTTGGAAAGGTCCGTTTGTAGAAGAAAGCTTGATGAAGAAAGTGGACAAGTATAAAGACGATCCAAAGAAAATTCCTATTAAAACTTGGTCAAGAAAATCTACAATTTTACCAGATTTTGTAGGGGTAAGTTTCCAAATTTATAACGGGAAAAAATTTATACCCATAACTGTTTCAGAAGATATGGTTGGACATAAATTAGGTGAGTTTGCACCAACAAGAACGTTCTTTGGTCATACACCAGCTGATAAAAAAGCTAAACCAGCAACAGCAGAGAAGAAATAATTATGGGCAAGAAAAAGAAAATAGATAAATCTAACGATAAAACAGTAAAGTCTGTTAACAATGGTATTAGATCAAGTGTTAGAAAGCTAAATCCAATACTAAAAAGCATTGTTGGCAAAAAAGTTGATGTTGCAATTAGAGATTTACAGTTTTCAGAAAAGAGAGTTACTAGAGATGTTAGAAAAACCATTAGTTCAGCTGTAGCTAATGCTGAAAATAATTTTCAATACGATATTGATAAATTAATAGTTAAAGAGGCATATTGTGGAAAAAAAATAGTTATGAAAAGATTTAGACCAAGAGCCAAAGGAAGAGCGGCACCAATATTAAAACCTTGGTCAACTGTTACAATAATTTTATCAGAAGCAAAACAAATGGAGAAGCATGGGGCAAAAAGTTAATCCTGTAGGTTTTAGATTAGGTGTCAACAGAGGATGGGACTCTGTATGGTATGCTAAGAAAAAAGATTTTGGAAATTATCTTATCGAAGATTTTAAGATTAGGGAATATATCAAGAAAAATGTAATCAACTCTGGTGTATCTAAGGTAATGATCGAGAGAACATCTAATAAATGTTATGTTACAATCTATACTTCTAGACCAGGATTTGTTATTGGAAAAAAAGGAAGCGATATAGACAAAATTAAAAATAATCTTTCAAAATTCACAACAAATGAAGTTAATCTAAATATTAAAGAAGTTAAAAAGCCTGAAACTAATGCTTATTTGGTAGCTGAAAACATAGCTCAGCAGCTTGTTAAAAGAATTTCTTATAGAAGAGCTATGAAAAGAGCAATGCAATCATGTATTAGACTCGGAGCAAAGGGAATTAAAGTTTCTGTAAGTGGAAGACTCGGCGGAAATGAAATAGCAAGAACAGAGTGGTTAAGAGATGGTAGTATTCCATCACATACTTTAAGAGCTGATATAGATTATGCTGAGGCAGAGGCTCTTACAACTTACGGAATTATTGGTATTAAAGTTTGGATTTATAAAGGTGAAGTTTTTGCTAGAGAATTTAGCCAAGAAACTAACAAGGTAACACCAAAGGAAGGTAAATAATAATGCTTCAACCAGTAAGAACAAAGTGGAGAAAAGCGCATAAAGGTAGAATTCACGGTACTGCTACTAGAGCAAGTACTATTAATTATGGTGCCTACGCATTAAAGGCTTTGCAGCCTGAAAGAGTTACTGGAAAACAAATAGAGGCTGCAAGAGTTGCATTAACAAGACACATGAAAAGACAAGGAAGAGTTTGGACAAGAATATTTCCAAATATACCAGTTTCTAAAAAACCGATTGAGGTCAGAATGGGTAAAGGTAAAGGATCACCAGAATATTTTGCATGCAGAGTAAAACCAGGAAGAATATTGTTTGAAGTTGATGGTGTTTCTGAACAAATTGCTAAAGAAGCTTTATACAAAGCATCAGCTAAATTACCAATTAAGACCAAAACTATTAAGAGATTTGCATAATGAAAAAACAAGAAATTAAAAAATTATCAAAGGACGAAATTGTGAAGAATATTGATAAACTTAAAAAAGATCTTTTTAATTTCAGATTTCAAAAAATGAATTCACAAGTAACAAACCCAGCTAAAATTGGGGAAACTAGAAAAACAATAGCAAGATTAAAAACAATTTTAAAAGGAAAAGCAAATGCCTAAAAAAATACTTACAGGAGTAGTCATAAGCGATAAACCAAATAAAACAGTTACTGTTATGGTAGAACGTAAATATTCTCACCCAGTTCTTAAAAAAGTAATCAGAGTTAGAAAAAATTATAATGCTCACGATGAAAATAATAAGTTCAAAACTGGTGACAAAGTTTCAATTATTGAGAGCAAACCTTTTTCAAAAAATAAAAAATTTCAAGTTATGGAGAGTACAAAGTAATGATTGGTGTTCAAACAGAATTACAAGTAGCTGATAATACTGGTGCAAAAAGAATTGAGTGCATTAAAGTTTTAGGTGGTTCCAAAAGAAGATATGCTAGTATTGGTGATACAATTGTAATTGCAGTTAAAGAGGCGATGCCTAAAGGAAAAGTTAAAAAAGGATCTGTCCATAAAGCTGTCGTTGTGAGAGTTAAAAAGGGAATTCATAGAAATGATGGTTCTAAAGTTAGATTTGATAATAATGCTGCTGTGTTAGTTGATGACAAAGGAGAGCCAGTAGGAACAAGGATTTTTGGTCCAGTTACGAGAGAATTAAGAAGCAGAGGTCAAATGAAAATTATTTCATTGGCACCGGAGGTTTTATAATGATTAAAAAAGGTTTGAAAGTAAGAGTTTTAACTGGAAAAGATAAAAAAAAAGAAGGTGAAGTTATTGAAATAGATAGAGTCAATAACAGAGCTAAAGTTAAAGAAATTAACATGGTTAAAAAACACGTAAAAACAACAAAAGAGAAAAAAGGTGGAATTTTTCCTAAAGAGAGCTTTATTCATATTTCTAACTTAAAACTAATTGATGAAAAAGCGGCAAAGAAAAAAGAGGCTAAAAAATAATGACACCAAGATTAAAAGAAATATTCAACAAAGAAATTCAGCCTGCATTAAAAGATCAGTTTGGTTTTAAAAATATTTATATGGCTCCAAGAATTGAGAAAGTTGTTTTAAATATGGGTCTTGGTTTAGATGCTACAGATTCTAAGATTTTAAAATCATGTGAAGAAGATATGGCTAAAATTACTGGACAAAAACCAGTAACAACAAAATTTAAAAAATCAGTTGCGAACTTTAAAACAAGAAAAGGATCAAACGCTGGTTTAAAAGTAACATTAAGAAAAAATAGAATGTACGAATTCTTAGACAGATTAGTGAATATTGCATTACCAAGAATTAAAGATTTTAGAGGTTTGTCTCCAAAAGGCTTTGACAAATTTGGTAATTATACATTTGGAATTAAAGAACATATAATTTTCCCAGAAGTAAGCTTTGACAGAGCAGACAAAGTTAGAGGTTTAGATATAGTAATAGTTATTAAAGTAATAAACAAAGAGCATAGTTTTGCATTATTAGAAAAAATGAATTTTCCATTTATTAAAAAAGGAGATAATTAAACATGGCAAAGTTAAGCGCGGTTAATAAAAATAAAAAAAGAATTAAGCTTTCAGATAGACTTTATAAGAAAAGACAAGCATTAAAGAAGATTGTAATGGATAAAAAGATTCCATTAGAAGAAAGATTTAAAGCGCAACAAAAATTATCAAAACTGCCAAGAAACTCCGCTAAAATAAGAGTTATGAATAGATGTGAGATTACTGGAAGACCTCACGGCGTTTACAGAAAATTAAAGATTTCAAGAATTGCATTAAGACAATTAGGATTACAAGGAAAGATACCTGGTTTAGTTAAATCTAGCTGGTAGAAAGGAAAATTATGAGTTTAAGTGACCCAATAGGAGATATGATTGCTAGAGTGAAGAATGCTCAAGCCAGAAATCATAAAAAAGTAGAATTACCTTCATCAAATTTTAAAACAAAAATTGCAGATATACTTAAAAATGAAGGTTTCATAAAAGATTTTAAAGTAAGTTCTGAGGAAAAAAAACCAATGTTATCATTAGAACTTAAGTATCATTCTGGAAATCCAGTTATTAGTGCTTTTGAAAGAGTATCAAAACCAGGAAGAAGAATTTTTTCATCTGCAGATAGCTTGCCTAAAATAAATAATGGTTTAGGAATTGCTATTGTGTCAACTCCAAAAGGAGTAATGACTGATATAGATGCTAGAAAACATAAGGTTGGTGGCGAAATAATTTGTAAGGTATTTTAATGTCTAAAATAGGTAAAATAAACATATCGATTCCTGAAAAAGTAAAAGTTGCTTTAGCTGGAAATATTATAAATATAGAAGGACCTCTTGGAAAAAAATCAATCAATGTTGATTTAGATATGTTTAATTTAGACATTATTGAAGGAAAAGAAATTTCTATTAAACCAAAAAAAGTAGATCAAAACTCAAAAAGACTTTGGGGCATGAATAGAAGCTTAATTAATAATGCTGTTATTGGATCTAGCACAGGATATGAAAAAACTTTAGAATTAGTTGGCGTTGGTTATAGAGCAGCGTTAAAAGGAAATCAGTTAAATTTACAGTTGGGTTATAGTCATGATATCAATTTTGATATACCACAAGGCATTAAAATTGCCGTTGAAAAACAAACAACATTAAAAATTACAGGATCTGATAAGCAGCTAGTTGGTGAAGTAGCATCTAAAATTAAAACATTAAGAAAAATTGAACCTTACAAAGGGAAAGGTGTTCGAGAAAAAGGACAGTATGTTCTTAAAAAAGAGGGTAAGAAAAAATAATGAAATTAAACACTAATATCAGAAAAAGATTTAGAGTTAGCAATAAAGTTAAAAAAGTTGCTTCAAAAGATAGATTTAGATTAAGTATTTCTAGATCATCAAAAAATATTTCAGCTCAAATAATTGATGATACAAAAAACGTAACCTTATTATCAGCTTCATCTGTAGAAAAAGATCTTAGATCAGCAGACAAAGTTAATAAAACTGAACTATCTAAATTGGTTGCTCAAAAATTGGCTAAAAAAGCTCAAGAGAAAAAAATTACTAAAATTTACTTTGATAGAGGTTCTTATAAATATCACGGTAGAATTAAAGTTTTTGCAGAAACTCTAAGAGAAAATGGGATGGAATTTTAATTATGGAAAATATAAAAGATAAAAAAACTGACGATATATTAGAAAAATTAGTTCACATAAATCGTATTACTAAAGTTGTTAAGGGTGGAAGAAGATTTGGATTTTCAGCGCTTGTAGTTGTTGGAAATCAAGCGGGTAAAATCGGTATAGCTCACGCAAAAGCAAAACAAGTACCTGATGCTATAAAAAAAGCAAATGAGATGGCTAGGAGAAAACTTACTCATATACCATTAAGAGAAGGCAGAACAATACATCATGACGTTAAAGCGAAAGATGGCTCTGGTAGAATAGTGCTAAGAGCAGCTTCTAAGGGAACAGGTATTATTGCAGGTGGTCCTGTTAGGGCAGTATGTGAAGTTTTAGGAGTAAAAGATATTGTTGCTAAATCTATGGGAACTTCTAATGCGCACAATGTAATTAGAGCTACAATGAAAGCTTTAATGAAACAAAGCTCACCAAAACAAATATCAGCAATTAGAAATAAAAAAATTTCTGAAATAATTGAAAAAAGAGGATAATGATTACTTTAAATAACAGAGAAAAAATCAATAAATCTAAAATAAGAGTTGGAAGAGGAATTGGTTCAGGCAAAGGAAAAACCTCAGGAAGAGGTGTTAAAGGTCAAAAATCACGATCTGGCGTAGCTATAAAAAGTTTTGAAGGTGGTCAAATGCCATTATACAGAAGACTTCCAAAAAGAGGATTTAACCCAATTTCAAAAGATAGTATAGCAATTTTAAATCTGGATAAGATTCAATCTTATATAGACAAAAAAAGTATTAATCCAAACGAAGTATTAAACTCAGAATTATTAAAAAAACTTAAATTAATAAATAAAAACTCAAAAAAATTAAAAATTTTAGGAACTGGTGAAGTAAAATATAAAATCAATATTGAAGCTGATCTAGCCTCTAAATCAGCAATAGAAAAACTAGAAAAAATTGGTGGATCTATTCAATTAAAAAAATAGTTTGTTTATATGAGCGCATCATCGTCAACAAATGATTTAAGAAATAGAATTATATTTACTATTTTAATTTTAGCCGTTTATAGATTTGGAACTTTTGTGCCTTTACCAGGTATAGACCCAGAACAATTGAAAATAATGATGGAAGGCAATCAAAAAGGATTGCTAGGCATGTTTAATGTTTTTGCAGGAGGTGCAGTTAGTAGAATGGCGATATTTGCTTTAGGAATAATGCCATATATTTCATCTGCAATTATAGTTCAGCTTTTAACAGGGGTTACAGATTATTTTAAAAATCTTAAAGCTCAAGGGGAGACAGGAAGAGCTAAAATTACTCAAATTACTAGATATGGAACAGTGTTACTTGCAACAGTACAAGGATATGGTTTATCTGTTGGATTAGAGTCGTCAGCTGACCTAGTAATTAATCCTGGAGCTTTTTTTAAAATAACTACTGTTACAACCATTGTTGCAGGAACAATATTTTTAATGTGGTTAGGTGAACAAATTACTCAAAGAGGTATTGGTAATGGTATATCGTTAATAATTTTTGCCGGTATTGTAGCAGAAATTCCAAGAGCTTTGGTTACAACTTTTGAATTAGGTAGAACAGGTGCAGTTTCAACCTTCATGATCCTAGCTATATTTGTTTTATTAATACTTACAATCCTATTTGTGGTTTTTATGGAAAGAGCATTAAGAAAAATTATAATTAATTATCCAAAAAGACAAATGGGAAATAAAATGTATGGTGGAGAGTCATCACATTTACCTCTAAAAATAAATCAGGCTGGAGTAATTCCAGCAATTTTTGCTTCTGCACTTTTATTACTACCAGTAACATTCTCAAATTTTTCATTTTCTAACAATGAAACATTTTTAAACTTGAGCTCTTATTTTACTCAAGGACAACCTCTTTATATGTTGCTGTATGCATCAGGAATAATATTTTTCACTTTTTTTTATACTTCTATTACATTCAATCCAACAGAAACTGCCGAGAATCTTAGAAAGTATGGAGGATTTGTACCAGGAATTAGACCAGGTGAAAGTACTGCGTTGTATATTGAGAATATTTCAACAAAATTAACTACGATTGGTGCTCTATATTTAACTCTAGTTTGTTTAATGCCGGAATTTTTAATTGCAAACTATCCAATACCTTTTTATTTAGGTGGTGCATCTATATTAATTGTTGTTGTAGTAGCTATTGATACTGTGACACAAATACAAACAAGGTTAATGAGTTCACAATACGAACAACTGATTAAAAAAACAAAATTTGGTAAGTAAGTGAATATAATTTTATTTGGACCTCCTGGTGCTGGAAAAGGTACTCAGTCTAAATATCTTGTAAACAAATTAAATGCTTTTCAAATTTCAACAGGTGATCTTTTAAGAGAAGAAATCAAAAAAAATTCAGATATTGGTAAAGCAATAACCAATGACATGAGGAATGGAAAATTTATAAGTGATGATATTGTTAATAAACTTATAGAAAATTTAATATCTGATCCTCAAAAAAAAAACAAATTAATCTTTGACGGATATCCTCGATCATTAAGTCAGGCTAAAAATTTAGAAGTATTACTAAAAAATTCAAATCAGAGTATAGATTTAATTTTATTCCTAAACGTAGATAAAGAAACAATTATCAAAAGACTTGAGAAGAGAAAAATTATAGAAAATAGGTCTGATGATGATACTCATACGATAGTTTCAAGGTATGAGAAATATATGAAAACAACCCAACCAGTTCTAAATTTCTACTCTGAGAATCCAAATTTTATTGAGATTGATGGAAGCTTAGAAATCGAAGAAATAACAAGGAAAATAGAGGCTTTTATCAATGTATAAGACGTTGACTTTGATTAATCTTCTTATATAAAAGGCACAATTTATCACAAAAATTATGGCTCGTATCGCAGGTATAAACATTCCACAGAATAAACTTGTTCATATAGGTTTAACTTATATTTATGGAATTGGTGATAAATTCTCTCATCAAATTTGTTCATCTTTAGAAATTCCAAGAGCTAAAAGAGTAAATGAGTTAACAGATGAAGAGATTTTAAAAATTAGAGAGTACATCGATCAAAACTTTAAAGTAGAGGGTGATTTAAGGAGAGATTATTCATTAAGTATTAAAAGATTAATTGATCTAGCTTGTTACAGAGGAACAAGACATAGAAAAAAATTACCTGTTAGAGGACAAAGAACCAGATGTAATGCAAGGACAAGAAAAGGTAAAGCAATCGCTATTGCTGGAAAAAAATTAACACCAACTAAAAAATAGTTATGACTAAAACTGATAAGGTTGAGAATAAAGATCAGAAGGTAGAAAAGTCTACTAAGAAAAGTGTAAAAAGTTCTTATTCAAAAAAAAAGAAAGTTAAAAAAAATATTTTAAATGGAATTGCATATGTGCAATCAACATTTAATAATACCATCATCTCAATTGCTGATACAAATGGAAATGTAATTTCATGGGCATCTGCTGGACAAAAAGGTTTTAAGGGATCAAGAAAATCAACTCCTTATGCCGCACAGATAGCAGCCGACTCTGCAGCTTCGAAAGCTCTTGAGTATGGAATGAAAACTTTATCTGTTGAAGTTAAAGGCCCTGGATCAGGAAGAGAAACAGCTTTAAGAGCATTGCAAGCTAGAGGATTTAAGATTTTATCAATCAAAGACACTACGCCTATGCCTCATAATGGAACTAGACCACCAAAGAAAAGGAGAGTTTAATGGAAGTCGAAAATGTTAATGTAAAAAATTGGAAGTCATTAATTAAGCCATCTAAATTAGATGTTCAAATAAGTGATGACTTAACTCATGCAAAGATTGTAGCTGAGCCTTTAGAAAAAGGTTATGGATTAACTTTAGGAAATTCTCTAAGAAGGATTTTATTATCATCTATAAGAGGAGCTGCTGTAACATCAATTCAAATTGATGGTGTTTTACATGAATTCACTTCAATAAAAGGTGTTAGAGAAGATGTGACTGATATCGTTTTAAACGTAAAATCTTTAGCACTGAAAAGTAATTCTGAGGGTACAAAAAAATTAATTTTAGATGCAAAAGGACCAGGAGAAATTAAAGCTTCAGATATAGCTCCAGTTGCAGACGTTGAGATTTTAAATCCTGATTTAGTTATTTGTAATTTAGATGAAAATACCACTTTTCATATGGAGATGAATGTTAATACAGGTAAAGGATATGTTCCTGCAGAGCTAAATAAACCTGAAGAGCCACCATTAGGCCTTATTGCTATAGACTCACTTTATAGTCCAGTTAAAAAAGTTTCATATTCAGTAAGTACTGCTAGAGAAGGTAAAGCATTAGATTATGATAAATTAATAATGGAAGTTGAGACTAATGGATCAATTTCTGCTGAAGATGCTGTAGCATATTCAGCTAGAATTTTTCAAGATCAGCTTAAAATGTTTGTAAACTTTGATGAGCCAGTTGAAGCCCCTGTAAAAGAAGTTTCTACAGAACCTGAGTTTAACAAAAACTTATTAAGAAAAGTTGATGAGTTAGAGTTATCAGTTAGGTCAATGAACTGCTTAAAAAATGACAATATAATTTATATCGGTGATCTAGTTCAAAAATCTGAAGGTGAAATGTTGAGAACACCTAATTTTGGAAGAAAATCATTAAATGAAATTAAAGAGGTTTTAACAGGTATGTCTCTATATTTAGGAATGGAAATTCCTAACTGGCCACCAGACAACATTGCAGAAATGTCTAAGAAATTGGAGGAAGCAATTTAATGAGACATGGTTTGGCAAATAAGAAGTTAAATAGAACATCAGAGCACAGAAAAGCTCTACTTAAAAATATGCTTAATTCTTTAATTAAGTATGAGCAGATTAAAACTACTTTGCCAAAAGCTAAATTTTTAAAACCTCAAGCAGATAAAATAATAACATTGGGTAAAAAAGAAACTTTACAGACAACTAAAATGTTAGTTTCTAAACTACAAGATATTAAATCAGCTAATAAAGTTAAAAAAACACTTTCTAAAAGATATCAAGATAGAAAAGGTGGTTACACAAGAATAATTAAAGCTGGATTTAGATATGGGGATAATGCTCCAATGGCAATAATTGAGTTTGTTGATAGAGACGTAGAAGCAAAAAGAGTTGATAAGCCAAAAAAGGATACAAACAAAGAATCTCCTAAAACGGAAGAGAAAAAACAAGCTACAGCTTAAATCTTAAATCATGAAGAAATCTTACATCGTTGATTCAACGTGTAATGATATGCGTTTGGACAGATGGTTAAGATTAAAAATTGGCAAAATTCCACAAGGACTTGTGGAGAAATACTTAAGAACAGGAAAAATAAAACTCAATAGAAAGAAAGTTAAAAGTTCTTTTAAAGTAAAAACAAAAGATGAAATAAATATATTCAACATTGAGTTTAAAGAAACAATTCAACAAAAAAAAATTAAGTTTTTACCATCAAAAGAAATTATAAAATCAAATGAAGATCAAATTATTGACAACAATGACAATTTTGTAGTTTTAAACAAAGCATCAGGCATATCGGTTCAAGGTGGAACTAAATCAAAAAAAAATCTAGTTGATATTTTTGCTAAAAGTGAAATTTTTGAAGGAACAAAACCATATTCTGTCCATAGATTAGATAAAGATACTTCTGGAGTTTTTATTATGGCTAAAAGTAGAGAGAGCGCTCAACTACTTACTTCTTTATTTAGACTAAGAAAAGTACACAAAACCTATTTAGCTATATGTCAAGGAGAAATTAATAAAAAATCTGGCGTATGGGATGATGATTTAATTAGGTACGACGGTGATAAAAAAATAATTGAAAAAGCAAAAACAATTTTTACAGTTATTGATAAAAATTCTGAAGCAAGTTTATTAGAATTAAAACCCATTACTGGACGAAAACACCAGTTAAGAAAACAATTATATGCAATTGGAAATCCTATATTTGGAGATACAAAATATAAATTATCAAATTCTAATAAAGGAATTAATAAAAATTTAATGTTACATTCATATCAAATTAAATTTAAAATTAATGATATAAAACATACTTATTCAGCTTTGTTGCCTGATTATTTTAAAAAACTTTTAAAATCTAAAAGACTTAGATTTTCAAGTTTGAAATAAAATTTTTAACTAATATACCACTTAAATTTGAGTAATCCTGATCTAAAATATTTTTTAAATTAGTTACTCCTTTATCTGAAATACCACATGGTATAATTTTTTTATATTTTTCTAGATCATTATTTATATTTATTGCAAAACCATGATAGGCAATCCATTTGCTAACTCTGATACCTATAGCAGCGATTTTTTTGACTTCATTATTATATTTATACCATATACCGATATTATCTTTATCTGGAAAAGTTTCTATTTTATAAAATTTTAAAGTTTGAATTATTGTTTTTTCAATAGTTGTTATAAATTTTCTGATATCTTTTTTTTTCCTTAAATCTAAAACAAAATAACAAATTAATTGACCTGGTCCATGGTAAGTAATTTTACCACCTCTATTCGTTTCTAATATTTTAATGGATTTGTCAATAATCTCATTCTCTTTATAAGAGGTTCCTGCTGTAAAAACTTCATTATGCTCCAAAGTCCAAATTAATTCTTGCTCATTATTTTCATATAAATCCTTTAATCTTGACTCTAATATATTAATAGCATCAAAATAATTTACTGGTTTTATTGACTTTTTGATCTCTATGTTCATTTATAATTTGTATTATCTTTATTATGTATTAATAGTGCAAATTTAAATTATAGGTAGATTTATGTCTTTATCTAAAAAAACTAAAGATAAAAAAGTAAATTTTGAATTTAATAAAGAATATATAAGAGTTGTTACCAGCAAAATAGCTAACAATGACGCTCAATTTATTACTAATTCATTTAACGAAATGCACCCTGCTGATGCTGCGGATATTATTGAGCACCTCAGCGAAGGGGATAGAGAAAGTTTAATTAAATTAAATAATTTTAATATTGATCCGGACGTTTTTGTTGAATTGAATGAGTCTATTCAATCGGAAATTATTACATATTTATCTTCAGATTCTATAGTTAGTATTCTAAAGGGTTTAGAGTCAGACGATGCTATATCTATATTGGAAAATGTTCCTGAAGAGGATAAAAATTCAATCCTTAGCTCTTTACCACCTAAAGATAGATTTGCTCTACTAGAAAGCTTAAGCTATCCAGAGGATACTGCTGCTAGACTTATGCAGCGTGAATTTACAGCTATACCAAGTAATTGGTCTGTAGGTCAAACAATTGACTATTTAAGAGAAAACAAAGATTTACCAGAAGAGTTTTTAGAAATTTTTATTGTTAATGAAGATTTCAAACCAATAGGAACTGTTCCTTCCTCTAGAGTTTTAACAACACCTCGAGATACTAAAATGGCAACAATTATGTCAGAATCTCAATTATTAATTCCTGTAGAAATGGATAAAGAGGAAGTTGCTAACTTATTTGAAAATTATAATTTGAATTCAGCTGCTGTTGTAGACAAAAACAATAAATTAGTTGGTATGATTATGAACGATGACGTTTTAACAGTCTTGAAAGAGGAAGCTGAGGAAGATGCTTTAAGATTAGCAGGGGTAGGAGATGAAGAAATTACTGATGGAGTTGTAAAAAAAACAAAGAGAAGATTCAATTGGCTTTTGCTTAACCTATTTACGGCTTTTCTAGCCACATGGTGCATTAGTTTATTTGGAGCAACAATAGAACAAATGGTAGTGTTAGCCTTCTTGATGCCTATTGTGGCTTCAATGGGTGGAAATGCCGGAATGCAAACACTTGCAGTTACAGTAAGAACTATAGCTACAAATGATTTAACTGAAAATAATTTTTCATCTAATGTATTTAAAGAATTTTCTATTGGTATTTTAAATGGAATTATATTTGCAGTAATAAGTGCTTTTGTTGTTCAGTTATGGTTTCAAGACAGTATTCTTTCTCTGATCATAGCAATATCAATGGTACTAACAATGATCATAGCTGGATTATTTGGTATTCTTGTCCCTTTTACTCTTAAAAAAATGAATATTGACCCAGCGATTGCATCAAGTGTTTTTGTGACAACAATTACAGACGTAATTGGTTTTGTTTCTTTTTTAGGTGTTGGAGCATATTTTTTGTAATTAGATATTATCTATCAATCTGACATTATTTAAATAATAAGCAATAAATAATCTTGAGTTGTTTGTTTTATTTGAAACTTTTAGGTTTTTTTTATTTCTTAATTCTAAATAATCAATTTTAATTTTATAATTATTTTTTAATTTTACTTTTTGATTATTTAAAAATTTTGATATATTTTTATATTTTTTAATATTTTTTTTAATATTTACTAATTTTTTGTAAATACTTGCTGCAACTCTTAGATTTAATTTATTTAAAAGAGAATTTCTAGATGACAAAGCAACATTGTTCTTATTACGAATAGTTTTACAAGGGATAATTTTTGCTTTGTATTTTTTTTCTAGTCGCTTTTTAACAAGATATAATTGTTGGAAATCTTTTTCTCCCATAAATATCTTTTTTGGGTTAACTATTTTTGTTAGTCTTTCCATAACATCTAAAACTCCTTCAAAATGACCTTTTCTATATTTAGCGCAAAGTATTGTATCATTTTTGTTTATTTTAATTTTAGATTTTTTTTTATTTTCATAAATATCTTCGAATCTTGGAAGATAGACAAAATCAACTTTTTTAGTTTTTTTTAAAATTTTAAGATCTTTATCGATATTTCTAGGATAAGATTTTAAATCTTTTTTATTATTGAACTGTTTTGGATTAATAAAGATGCTAACAATTGTGATTTTACAGAGTCTATTTGATTTATTTATAAGTGATAAATGACCTTTGTGTATGCCTCCCATTGTGGGAACAAAACCTAAATCATTAAATGGCCTTAATGATTCAAATAATGAGCATTTGTCTAATAAAATTTTCATTTGTATTAAAATATTTAATAAGTAAAACATTTAAATGATTAAACAAGCAATTATTCCTTTAGCTGGTTTAGGCACAAGGTTACTGCCTTTAACTAGTGTTTTTGCTAAAGAGCTATTACCTATAAACGGAAAGCCTGGAATTGAATATATTCTTGACGAATGTGTTGATGCCGGAATTAAAGAAATAGTTTTTATAATATCTACTAAGAAACAAATGATTAAAAAATATTTTTATAGTGATAATTTTTATAAAAATATTATTAAAAAAAAAAAGGATCAAAGAATAATCAATGAGTACAAAAAAATATTAAAATATAAAAAAAAAATTAAATTCGTTTATCAAAATATTCCTAAAGGCACAGGTGATGCTGTGCTTAAAACACAAAAATATATTAAAAATAAATATTTTTTAATGTTGTTACCTGATGATTTGATAATAAAAAAAAATTGTTCAAAAGCGATGATTAAAGTTCATAAGAAATATGGTGCGTCTGTTATGGCATCTATGAAAGTAAATAAAAGAACCGTTTCAAGATGGGGAATTTATAAATTAAATAAAAAATTAAATAAAAGAAATTTCATAATTAATGGTGTTGTAGAAAAACCATCTATTAAAGATGCACCATCAAATAATGCAGTTATAGGAAGATATATACTGCCACGCACAATTTTTAAGAAACTCAAATCATTAAAGCCGATTAAGGGAAATGAAATTCATATAACAGATGCAATTCAACAATTGATAAATGATAAAGAAAAATTTGTGGCTCATAATTTTGAGGGAAAATATCTTGATTGTGGAACAATGAAAGGTTACATCAACTCTTCTAACGTAATAGGTAAATTATGAAATTATGTATGATCGGTACAGGTTATGTTGGTTTAGTTAGTGGTGTTTGTTTCTCTGACTTGGGAAATGACGTTATTTGCGTAGATAAAGATGATGTTAAAATTAATAATTTAAAAAAAGGCATTATCCCAATTTATGAACCAGGTTTAGAAGAGTTAGTTTTAAAAAATTATAAAAACAAAAGACTTAATTTTTCAACAAACTTAAAAGAAGCTGTTAAGAAATCTGATATTATTTTTATTTGTGTTGGAACTCCAACTAAAAAAAATAGTAATAGTGCTGATCTAAGCCAAGTCTATATGGCAGCAAAAGAAATCTCAAAATCTATAAATAAATTTAAAATTATAATAAATAAATCTACAGTTCCTGTAACAACAGGTGATGAGGTGGAGAAAATTATTGCTAAAAAAATAAGTAGAAAATATTTTTCAGTAGTTTCAAATCCAGAATTTTTAAGAGAAGGAGAAGCAATTAGAGATTTCATTTATCCCGATAGAGTTGTTATAGGAAGTAATGATAAAAAATCTGAGAAAATATTAAAAAATTTATATTCTCCATTAATTTCTAAAGGTGCAAAGTTTGTATCCACTAATAGACGAGCTGCAGAATTAATTAAATATGCTTCGAATGCTTTTCTAGCAACAAAAATTACATTTATTAACGAAATTGCAAATCTATGTGAAAAAACAGGCATTGATGTTGAAGATATTTCCATAGGTATTGGTCTAGATAAAAGAATTGGAAGTAGATTTTTAAGAGCAGGACCTGCTTATGGAGGATCGTGTTTTCCAAAAGATACTAAAGCAATTGTTTCTACTGCTGATAAATTTAAAACTAATTTATCTGTTATAAAAAGTGTTATTAAATCAAATGAAATTAGATCAGATATATTACAGAAAAGAGTTAATTTGATATTGAAAAATAAAATTAAAAATAAAAAAATAGCCTTTTTGGGAGTAACATTCAAAGCAAATACTGATGATATGCGAGACTCTTCTAGTTTGAAATTAATTCCTTATTTATCTAAAAGAGGTGCAAAAATTAAATATTTTGATCCAACTGGGTCAAAAAAAGAATTTAATAAATTAAAAAATGTCAAATTTTCAAAATCAATACAATCTTCTATCGAAGGGTCAGATTTAATTATCATTCATACAGAATGGAATGATTTCAAATCAATTAATTTTAAAAAGTATTCTAAAAATAAAAATCTAATTATTTATGATATGAGAAATATTTTTTCTCCCAATAAAATTAAAAAAATGGGTTTTAAATATTTTGGTATTGGAAGATAGTATTAATTTAATTCAAAAATTGCATCCACTTCAACTGATACTCCAAGTGGTAAACTATTTGTGCTTACGGCAGCTCTTGTGTGCATTCCAGCATCACCAAATATTGCAGCAATTAAATCAGAAGCACCATTAATTACTTTTGGTTGTTCAATGAAATCATCAGTTGAATTAACAAATCCTGTTAATTTTACACATGATTTAATTTTAGATAGATCACCATCGCAAGCTACTTTTGCTTGAGCAACAATACTCAAACCACATCTTTTTGCAGCCTCATAGCCATCTTGGGTTGAGAGTTCTTTCCCAACTTTTCCTTTTATTAAATCACCACTATCTGTAATTGAAATTTGACCAGAAATGAACAATAAATTTCCAGAAATTTTTGTAGCAACGTATGAGCCAACAGGTGGCTTAGCTTCTGGAAGTTTTATTTTAAGTTCATCTATTTTTTTTTGAAAATTCATAAGCTAACTTTACTTTTTTATTTTATTTTGAACATTTTCAATAAGTTTTTTTGCACCTTCAGTTACTTGCTTTGTTTTTTTAGCTGATCCTTCTTTTATCTGTTGATTTTTTTTGTTTGCAGCTTTTTTTATGTTTTCAGAAGTGCATATAATATATTCTTTTGACAGCTTTTTCATTCCTGAGCAATCATTTTTTTCAGCTAATGCCGGTATGGTATTTATTAAATAAATTGCAATTATGACTAATATTTTTTTCACTTTTTTTTCTTTTTTTTTGATTTTTTATTCTTATCGTATTCTCTTCTTTTCTCAATTAGTATAAGAGCCTCTTCCATTGTTAGCTCTGCAGGGTCTTTTTCCTCTGGTATTGTTGCATTTAAAGTTTTGTATTTAATATATGGTCCATATTGACCTTTCATGATTCGTACTGGTTTTTTATCTTCAGGATGTTCTCCCAAATCTTTTATGATTGATGAGGACATTCTTCCAGGTTTTGCTTCGGCTATTAATGTAATTGCTCTATTTAAACCTATAGAAAAAATTTCTTCTATATTTTCTAATCTAGCTGATTTATTTTCACATTTTAAATATGGTCCAAATCTACCTGTATTTAAGGTAATTTCTTTTTGATTTTCTGGATTGACACCTAATGATTTAGGTAAGGAGCATAGAAATTTTGCTTTATCTAAGTCAATACTTTCTAATTCAATGCCTTTTGGTATAGATACATTTTTCAATAGTTCATTTACCTCAGTTTTCTTTTTGGCAGTTTTTTTTCTTTTTTTAGGTTTTTCTTCTTCAATACTTTCATCAGCAATCTTCTCGTACTGCAGATAAGGACCAAATCTTCCATTTTTTAAAAAAATATCATTTCCATTTTCGTGTTTTCCAAGAAATTTTGGTTCAGCAAGTTGTGATTGAGCAGCCGCTTTAGCTTTTGATAGTGGTCTTGTAAATTTACATTCTGGATAGTTTGAACATCCAATAAACGCACCTCCTCTAAAACTATTTTTTAAACTAAGGGAACCTGTGTCACATAGCTGACATTTTCTAACTATCTTTCCTTCTTTATCAGTGTCAAATATCAATGCTCCCAAACTTTCATTTAAAAGATCTAAAACCTCTCTAGTTCTTTTTTCCTTTACCTCTGAAACATTGCTATTAAAATCTTTCCAAAACATTTCTAAGACTTTTAACCAGCTTTCTTTTCCAGAAGTTATTTCATCTAGCTGATCCTCTAGTCCAGCTGTAAAGTTATAATCTACATACTTTGAAAATAGCTTTTCTAAAAACGCAGAAATTAATTTACCTCTGTCCGTCGGGAAAAATCTTTTATTAACTATTTCTGCATAACCTCTATTTGCTATTGTTGAAATTATACTTGCATAAGTTGAAGGCCTACCAATTCCTAACTCTTCTAATTTTTTAACTAAACTCGCCTCAGAGTAACGTGGGAGAGGTTGGGTAAAATGTTGTTCATCTACAAGAGTTTCTATATTAATTGGTCCTTTTGACATCTCAGGTAAAATTTGCTCATCATCATCTTTGCTTTGATTTGAATAAATTTTTAAAAATCCATCAAATTTTAAAACTGATCCGCTTGATTTACATATAGTTTTGCCATCTTCAGATTCAATCGTTATTGTATTTCTATCAAATTTTGCTGTTTCCATTTGAGACGATAGAGCTCTAGACCAAATTAAAGAATATAATTTTTGCTGGTCAGAACTTAAATATTTTTTAACAGAATCTGGATTTCTATTAATATCAGTCGGTCTTATTGCTTCATGAGCTTCCTGAGCGTTTTTTGCTTTTTTTCCTGAGTAATTATTTGGATTTTCTGGTAAGTATTCGTTACCGTATTCCTTTTTTATAAAATTTCTAAAATCAGAGACAGCATCAGCTGATAAATTAGTTCCATCCGTTCTCATATAAGTAATTAACCCAACTGTATCTCCTTCAATTTCTATTCCTTGATAAAGTTTTTGTGCTATTTGCATTGTTCTTGATGCTCCAAAACCTAATCTACTAGAGGCAACTTGCTGAAGTGTTGAAGTAGTAAATGGTCCTGAGGGATTTCTGCTAACAACTTTTGAGGAAATATCAGTTATGTTAAATTTTTTAGTCTTAATATTGGAAATTGCTTTTTCAATTTCTTCTTTATTTTTAAATGAGAATTTTTCAATTTTTTCTCCGTCAAGTTGAGAAATGCTTGCTGTAATTTTGCTTTTGTTTTTATCCTGAAAATTAATACTTAAAGTCCAAAATTCTTCAGGCTTAAATAATTCAATTTCATGCTCTCTTTCAGTGATCAATTTCAGTGCAACAGATTGAACTCTACCTGCTGATTTTGATCCAGGTAATTTAGTCCACAGTATTGGTGATATATTAAATCCTACCAAATAATCTAATGCTCTTCTAGCCATGTATGCATCGACTAATAAGGGCTCTATCTGTCTTGGATTTTCAATGCCATGTGTGACGGCTTTTTTTGTTATTTCGTTAAATACCACACGTTCAATTTCTTTATCCTTTAAAAGTTTTTTTTCATCTAAATATTCTTTTACATGCCACGCTATTGCTTCACCCTCACGATCTGGGTCAGTAGCAAGAATTATTTTTGAAGAATCTTTGGCTGCATCAGTAATCTCTTTTAAATATTTTTTTGAAAAACTATCAACTTCCCATTCCATTTTAAAATTTTGATCAGGATCTACAGATCCATTTTTTGAAGGAAGATCTCTAATATGACCATAGCTGGCTAAAACGGTGTAGTTATCACCTAAATATTTATTAATTGTTTTCGCTTTAGCAGGGCTTTCAACTATGACTAGATTCATAAAATAACAAACTACTCAAAAGAGTTTGATAGTCAAATTAATAAATTTTTGTCTTAGTTTCTTCTTTATTTTTCAAGCGTTTAATATTTTCTCTGTGGGTAAAAAATATTAAAATAAACATTATTACGTAAAAAAATACATTTTCTGAACCCTCAAAAATTAAAATATAAACCGGTATAGAAAGTGATCCTATCAAGGAAGATAAAGATGAATATTTAGAAATAAAAAAAATTATTAACCAACAAATACTAAACACCAAACCAAAAATAATATTTAAAGAAAAAAGTATCCCAACATATGTCGCTACACCTTTGCCACCTTTAAATTTTAACCATACTGGAAACACATGACCTATAAAAGCGCATAAAGCTGATATATATACTGCATCAGGAAAATTAATTTTAATGTATAAAACAGGTATTACTGCCTTTAAAACATCAAGTATTAGAGTTGAAAAACCAATTAACTTATTACCAGTTCTTAAAGCATTTGTTGCGCCAATATTACCAGAACCAATTTCTCTAATATCTTTTTTTAAAAATATTTTGGTTAAAATTAATCCAAAAGGAATTGATCCCATTAGGTATGAGATTATACCTATTATAAAAAGTTCCATTTTTATATTTTAAATAATTCTATACCTTTTACAAATGTATTGGTTACTTTTCCTTGAAGTTTCTTATCTTCAATTGAAGTATTTTTAGATTTAGAGATTAAATTTTCTTTTTTTACAATCCATGGTTTATAGATATCTACTATACAAAAATCTGCATTATTACCAATAGACAGGTTTCCTTTATTTATATTTAATATTTTTGCTGGGTTAGAGGTTAAAGCTTGAATTATAGTTTCAAGTTTTACAGATCCATTATGAAATAATTCTAAACTTAAAGATAACAATGTTTCAATACCAGATGCACCAGTTGCAGCTTGTGCAAAAGTTAATCTTTTAGATTCTTCATCTTCAGGTTTATGGTCAGATACAATTACATCAATAGTTTTATCTTTTAATCCTTGAACTAAAGCTTCTCGATCTTCTTCTCCCCTCAGTGGAGGTGATAATTTTAAAAATGTTCTAAAATCTCCAATATCATTTTCATTTAATGAAAGATTGTTTATTGATACACCGCAAGTAAATTTAATGTTTTGTTTACGTTCTTTAATTATATCTACAGATTTTCCTGCTGATAGTTGAGATATATGATATCGACATTTGGTTTTTTCTAAGAGAGTAAGATCTCTTTCAATTATAATTCTTTCAGCAATATCTGGTATGCTTGATAAGCCTAGTTTTGTTGCAATAATACCAGAATTAATCATTCCATTTTTAGCTAAATCGTAATCTTCAGCATGTTGCATTATAAGACATCCCAAATCTTTAGCTGAATTCATAATTCTAGACATAAGTCTAGTATTTTGAATTGTTTTTACTCCGTCTGTAAAAGCAACAATTCCCTTTTTAGCTAGTAAACCAAATTCAGTCATATTGGTGCCATCAGTGTTTTGAGTTAATGAAGCGCTAGGAAAGATATTTATTTTAGACTTATCACGTCCTCTTCTTTTTAAAAAATCTACAATTGATACATTATCTATAATTGGATCTGTATTAGGCATGGTTACGACGGAAGTTACTCCTCCAGATAATGCTGCATTACTTAAAGTCCTAAAATTTTCTTTATATTCATATCCTGGCTCGCCTACAAAAACTCTCATATCCACTATACCAGGAAATATATATTTACCTTTTAAGTCAGTAGGTTTTTCTCTAGTTGGTAAATTGTTTGTGTTTACCTTTTTTCCTATTGCTTCTATCTTTCCGTCTTCTCCAATTATTAATCCACCATTTTCATTTATGGAATTATGAGGATCTATAATGTTTGCATTTATAAAGTATTGTTTTTTCATTTATTCACAAAATATTTTTAAACATGCCATTCTTACAGCAACACCTAATTCAACTTGTTCCTTAATTACACTCTTGTTTATGTCATCAGCTAATCTTGTATCAATTTCAATTCCTCTATTCATTGGACCAGGATGCATAATTAAAGCATCTGATTTTGCATGATCAAGTTTATCTGGTGTTAATCCATAATATTCGTAGTACTCTCTATTCGATGAAAGATATGAACTGGTCATCCTTTCATTTTGTAATCTAAGCATCATCACAATGTCACAATCTTTGAGACCCTTTTTCATATCAGTAAAAGTGTTTACACCAAATTTTTCAATTTCTTTTGGCATCAGATTAGATGGCGCAACTATATTAACCTCAGCTCCTAACATTGTAAGAAGATAAATATTTGATCTAGCTACTCGTGAATGAAGTATATCTCCACATATTGCTATTTTTAGTCCTTGAATTTTTTTTTTTCGATTTCTAATTGTTAATGCATCTAATAATGCTTGGGTAGGGTGTTCGCGTCTACCATCACCAGCATTTAATACGACACAATTAACTTTTTGAGATAATAGATTACATGCACCAGAGTCTTGATGTCTGATCACAATTATATCAGGATGCATTGCATTTAAGGTCATTGCCGTATCAATCAATGTTTCACCTTTCTTAATTGCAGAGTTACCCATATTCATTGACATAACATCCGCACCAAGTCTTTTTCCAGCAAGTTCAAATGAGCTTTGAGTTCTAGTTGATGGCTCAAAGAATAAATTTATTTGTGTTTTACCTCTTAACACATCAATTTTTTTATTTTTACTCTGATTTAATTTTATGAAAGCTTCTGATTCATCTAGGATATAATTAATATCATTAACTGATAAATCTTGGATACCTAACAGATGTTTTTGTGAGATTTTAATAGCTTTATTGGTTTTAATTGCCATTAAAACTAACTCTATAGCTATAAAGCCCCTAAATGGCAAGGATTAATTATTTAAATAATCTATAGCTCCTTGAAGAATAAATGCAGCTGCATTTTGATCTATGTTCTTTTCACGCTTAGAAACATTAACATCAAGCTGACTAGATAGATTAAATGCGCCCACAGTTGAAAGTCTTTCATCCCATAAGCAAACTTCTACATCAATATTTTGGTCTATATTTTTAGATACATCACTTACTGATTGAGCAGAAGGACCTAATGAACCATCCATGTTAATTGGATATCCAATAATAATTCCTTTAATATTGTTTTCCTCTATTATTTTTTTTAATTCGTTGATTAGATCATCATTATTGGTTTTATTGATTGTTTTAAAAGGTGTGGCAATTGACTGTTTTTCATCACAAATTGATACACCGATTCTTTTTGAACCAAGATCTAAACCAATCAATCTAGAGGTTTCAGACTGTTTTTTTTTGAATTCTTCAATAGTGATCATATTGTATATTTTAAACTTAAGTGATAGTTTGCGACATATTTAAATACCATATGAGCATCGATCTTAAAACAATAAAGCACATATCTAAACTATCAAGAATTTCTGTAGATGAGAAAAAAGCAGAGAAACTAGCAGGTGATTTAAATTCAATTTTTGATTTTATTGAAAAACTTAACGAATTAAAAACTGACAATGTCGAACCATTAACTTCTGTTGCTGAAACAACTCTAAAACTAAGGTCAGATGAAGTAAAAAGTAAAAACTTAAGAGATCAAGTAATAAAAAATTCTCCTAAGGAAAATGAAGATTATTTTGTAGTACCAAAGGTAATTGAATAATGTCAGATATAACTAAACAATCATTATCTGAGTTAGTAGAAAATATAAAAGGTAAAAAACTTTCCTCAAGTGAAGTTACTAAAGCATTTGTTGAAAGATCAGAAAAATCAAAAGAATTAAATGCATATATAACTGAAGATTATGCAAATGCTTTAAATAAAGCAAAAACGTTTGATGAAAAACCTAATCTTGATCTAAAATTGCCTGGTATTCCAATGGCTGTGAAAGATTTATTTTGTACAAAAGATTTAAGAACCACTGCAGGTAGTAAGATTTTAAATAACTTTGTTCCAACTTATGAGTCGACAGTTACACAAAATATTTGGAATGAAGGAGCTATCCTAATGGGTAAATTAAATTGTGATGAGTTTGCAATGGGTTCATCTAATGAAACTAGTTTTTTTGGTAATGTACAAAACCCAATTGATAAAAATTTAGTCCCAGGAGGATCGTCCGGTGGATCGTCTTCTGCTGTAGCAGCTCAATTAACACCAATAACTATTGGAACAGATACAGGTGGATCTATTAGACAACCTGCTTCATTTACTGGAACTGTCGGATTAAAACCTACTTATGGTAGTTGCTCTAGATACGGAATTGTAGCATTTGCATCATCCCTAGATCAAGCTGGTCCAATGGCGCAAAATGTTAAAGATTGTGCGTTGTTGCAGGAAGTTATTAGCACTTATGACGAAAAAGATTCTACATCAATAGACTTTAAAAGAAACGAGTACAGCAAAGAATTAACAAAAGATATTAAAGGTAAAAAAATAGGAATACCCAAAGAATATAGAGTAGATGGTATGCCTAAAGAAATAGAAGATCTATGGAAAAAAGGTATTGAATATGCAAAAGATTGTGGTGCTGAGATTATCGATATATCTCTACCTCATACTAATTATGCATTACCAACTTATTACATAGTAGCACCAGCAGAAGCCTCATCTAATTTGGCTAGATACGACGGTGTTAAATACGGTTTTAGAGCTGAAGGAGAAAATCTTATTGATATGTATGAAAAAACTAGATCTGAAGGATTTGGTGCTGAGGTTCAAAGAAGAATAATGATTGGAACTTATGTTTTATCTTCAGGATATTATGATGCTTATTATCTTAAAGCACAAAAGGTAAGAAAACTTATTAAAAATGATTTTGATGATGCTTATAAAAAAGTTGATGCAATTCTAACCCCGTCCACTCCAAGTTCAGCTTTTAAAATTGGTGAAAAAACAAATGATCCGGTTTCAATGTATTTAAATGATATTTTTACTGTTCCTGTAAATTTAGCAGGTTTACCTGGAATTTCTATACCAGCAGGCCATGATTCTAAAGGATATCCATTAGGATTACAGATAATTGGCAAAGCTTTTGATGAACAAAATATTTTAAACATTGCATATGCTATGGAAGAAAAAATTAATTTTAAAAACAATATTGCTGATTGGTGGATTAAGTGAGTAAGAACAAATCTGAATATCTAATTAATAGACATGATAATCAATATGAAGTTGTCATTGGTTTAGAAGTTCATGCACAAGTTACGTCGGAGTCAAAATTATTCTCAACATCAGCGACCAAATTTGGAGCTGAACCAAATACTCAAGTAAGTTTAGTTGATGCAGCATTTCCAGGAATGTTGCCAGTAATAAACGAGTATTGTGTAAAACAAGCTATCAAAACAGGAATTGGTTTAAAAGCTAAAATCAATAAGAGATCTGTTTTTGATAGAAAAAATTATTTTTATGCTGACTTACCTCAGGGTTACCAAATCTCACAATTCAAAGATCCAATTGTAGGTGAGGGTAAAGTAATACTTGATATGCTAGATGGTCAAAAAGAGGTAGGTATAGAAAGATTACACTTAGAGCAAGATGCAGGTAAAAGCATTCATGATCTAGATCCTAAAAATACTTTTGTAGATTTAAATAGATCAGGTGTGGCTTTAATGGAAATTGTAAGTAAACCTGACTTAAGGTCTCCAGATGAAGTAAATGCATATATTAAAAAATTAAGATCTATAATGAGATATTTAGGCACCTGTGATGGAAACATGCAGGAAGGATCTTTAAGAGCCGATGTAAATGTATCTGTTAGAAAAAAAGGTTCAAAAGAATTTGGAACTCGATGTGAGATCAAAAATGTTAACTCAATAAAATTCATGCAGATGGCAATTGAATACGAAGCTAATAGACAAGTTGATTTAATTGAGGATGGTCAAACGATTGATCAAGAAACAAGACTTTTTGATACTAAAAAGAATGAAACCAGATCAATGAGATCAAAAGAAGATGCTCATGATTATAGATATTTTCCAGATCCAGACTTATTGCCATTAGAAGTTTCAGATGATTTTATTGAAAACTTAAAATCAGAAATTCCAGAGCTTCCAGATGAAAAGAAAAAAAGATTTATAGAAAAATTCAAGTTATCTCCTTATGAAGCAAACATTTTAGTTTCTGATATTGAAACATCAAATTACTTTGAAAATGTAATTAAGAAGTCTGATGTAAAACTTGCAACAAATTGGATAATTGGTGAATTATTTGCAGCGTTAAATGAAAAAAATTTAGAAATAACTGAAAGCCCTATAAGCCCAGGCAACTTATCAAAACTAATTAATTTAATTAAAGATGGAACAATTTCTGGTAAAATTGCAAAAACAGTTTTCGAACAAATGATGGAAGGCGACAAAGATCCTCAGAAAATTGTTGAAGAAAAAGGTTTAAAACAAGAGAGTGATCCAAAAGCACTTGAGGCACTGATAGATAAGGTTATTGATGATAACAGAGACAAAGCTACCGAATATAAATCAGGTAAAGTTAAATTATTTGGTTTCTTTGTAGGTCAAGTAATGAAAGTTTCTGGTGGAAAAGCAAATCCTCAATTAGTTAATGAGATTTTAAAGAAAAAACTTTAGAATTTATGGGTTCAGACCTAAATATAACTAAAGAACTCCAAGAGTATATTTTAAGTCATGGATTTAATTTACATCCAGTCCAAAAAGAAATAATTGATTACAACACTTCTCTTGGTGATATCAAAAGAATGCAAATCTCAATTTCACAAAGTCAATTTCTGCATTTAATTATTAAAATTTCAAATATCAAAAAAATTTTAGAGATAGGTACATTTACAGGATTAAGTACGTTATCTATGGCTTTAGCATTATCAGATGACGGCAAAATAATTGCTTTAGATAAAAATGAAGAAACTAATAAAGTTGCAACAGATTTTTTTAAAAAAGCTAAGCAAGATCATAAAATAAAAACATTAATTAAACCTGCTTTAGAAAGTTTAGATGAAATTAAAAATGAAAAGTTTGATTTAGTTTTTATTGATGCTGATAAAATGAATTATATTGAATACTATGAACGTTCTTTACAATTATTGAACAAAAATGGTCTAATAATCATTGATAATGTTTTATGGTATGGAGAAGTTGTGAATGAAAACAATAATGATAAATTTACTAAAAATATTAAAGAGTTTAATAGTCATATCTCAAAGGATACAAGGGTTGAAAAGTTAATAATTCCTCTTGGAGATGGTATGACTGTTTGTAGAAAATTATAATGTTTGAAGTAGTTGGTTTTTATAAATTTGTCAAAATTTCTTATCTCAAGAAAAATCAAAAAGTTTTATTAGAAACTCTAAAAAAGAAAAACATTAGAGGTACTATAATTATCTCTAAAGAAGGAGTAAACGGAACTATCTCTGGTAAAGCTGCAGACATTAAATTCACAATTAACAATTTAAAAAAAACTTTTAAATTTAAAGAATTTAACAGCAACAATAAGTCTAAAAGCTTATTCCAACCATTTCATAAACCTAAAGTTAAAATCAAAAATGAGGTTGTTCCTATGAATTTAATTTTAAACAAAAGAATAAAGAAAAAGAATAGCCATGTAGATCCAATCAAATGGAATAAGCTGATTAAAGAAAAGGATACTGTTCTTATAGATGCGAGAAAACCATTTGAGTATGATGTTGGAACATTTAAGGGTGCAATCAATCCTGATGTTGATAACTTTAGAGATTTTCCAAAATATTTAAAAAAATTAAAAAAAAATCAACCTATAGCTATGTTTTGTACTGGTGGAATTCGTTGTGAAAAGGCATCTGTATATTTGGAGAATAAAGGGTTTAATAACATTTATCAGTTAAATGGTGGAATTTTAAATTATCTTAAAAAAACAAATAAGAAAAAAAGTTTATGGAAAGGTGAATGCTTTGTTTTTGATAACAGGATTAGTTTAAAACATGGTCTAAAAGTTGGTTCTTACTCAATGTGTAGCGGTTGTAGAAAGCCAGTATCTCGTAAGGATAAAAAATCAAAAAAATACGAAGAGGGTGTTTCATGTCCAAATTGTCACGACAATCTGACAGATCATCAAAAATCAAGATTTAGGATGAGACAAAAACAAATTAATCTTGCTAAAGAAGCAGGAAAAAGACATATCTTCCAAAAAGAATATTAACAAATCTTAAATTAATGAATTTATTAAAAGATGAAGTTTCGTTGTTAGTAAGAAAACTTGCTGTACCAGCAAGTGTAGGAACCTTATTCCAAACACTTTATACAATCGTTGATACTTTTTATGCAGGAAAAATATCGCCAGAAGCCTTATCAGCTTTGAGCAAGTCTTTTCCGATATATTTTTTGATTGTTGCGACATCCATTGGAGTTACCGTAGCAGGAACATCATTGATTGGCAGTAGTATCGGAGAAAAAAACGAAAAAAATGTTTTAAATTATTTTGGAAATGTAATCATTTATTCGATTATAATCTCGATAATTGTATCTATTTTAGGATTTGCTTTTGGTGAAAAGATATTCTTATTAATGAATTCCTCTCAAGAAGTAACAATTCTTGGACTCGAATATATAAATGTAATTTTTTTAGGTACGATATTATTTATTTTAGTAGTAGCGTTAAATTCATTCTTACACGCAGAAGGAGATACTAAAACTTACAGAAATGTTCTAATATTTTCTTTTTTCTTAAACATTATTTTAAATCCAATTTTTATATTTGGTTTTTTATTTATACCACCATTCGGAATAACTGGTATTGGGATAGCAACTTTAATTGCTCAATTTGTATCTTTGTTGGTTATTTTGATAAAAATATTAAATAATCAAAGAATTAAACAAATAACTTTAGACCATTTCAAAACTAAATTTTTTTTCTTAAAAAATATTTTTTTTCAATCAATGCCAATTACAATTGCCATATTAGGGTATTCTATTGCTGCAACAATTGTTTTTACATATGTTGGGTTATTTGGTGAATATGCTGTAGCAGGGTATGGATCTGCCACAAGAATTGAACAAGTAGTTTTGTTACCAATATTAGGAATTAATACAGCAATAATTTCTATAATTGCGCAAAATATTGGTGCAAAATATTACGATAGAGTGGAGCAATCCTATTTTACCTCAATAAAATATGGTCTATTTATAATGTTAATCGCTGGTGTAGTTATTTTTATAAGTGCTGACATTGTTCCTAAATTCTTTTCTTCAAACCCAGAGGTAATTATGCATGGCTCAATGTACCTTAAGATTTCAGCATTTATTTTACCTGCTTATCCGATATTTTTCTTATCAAATGGATTTTTTATGGCTTTAAAAAAATCTGAAAAAGCCATGATTAATAATATTGCCAGAAATGTTATAGTGCCAGTTTTATCCTTTTACATTGCAAAGCATTTAAATGCAGATTTTAAAACTTTTTTTTATATTTGGGCTATCTTTCAATGGTTGATATCATTGATGTTACTATTTTATGTTAAATATTATATTAAACATAAATTGGCTAATATTTAATATTTTTTAAATATGTTTTTTACAAAAAAGAAAGCGATAATTTTAATTATAATTTGTTCGATTTTTTTTATTCTCACATTTAACGACGTTAGGTCTGAAGAGATTAAAGAAATTTCTGGAAATGCTCAAATTATTGATGGTGATACAATAAAAATAAATTCAAAAAAGATAAGATTACATGGAATTGATGCGCCTGAATTCAAGCAAATGTGTAAAAAACCATATCTAACAATAATTGTTTTTACTTTTACTAAAGATTATCCATGTGGAAAAATTTCAACTCAAAAATTACAAAAAAAAATAAATAACAAAGTAATAACTTGTAAAATTTTGGATATTGATAGATACAAAAGATTTATTGGAGAATGTTATAAAAGAAATTTAAATCTGAATTCTTGGCTAGTTTCAAACGGTTATGCTGTAGCTTATAGAAAATACTCAAAAAAATATATATCAAACGAAATTAATGCCAAAAATGAAAAAAAAGGCCTTTGGCAAGGCAAATTTGAAATGCCATGGGATTTTAGAAGAAAAAAATAAGTTTATAATCTCGAAGCACAGTCTTCAATCCATGAGAAAAGGTGTTCAGCAAAAGATCTTCTAACAAACAGATTTAAAATATTTTCATCTTTATGGTGCAGAATTACATCTATATGATTTAAAACTGTCTGAGTTGTTGATCCTTTTTTTTCTTTAAATTCATTAAAATTAAAGGGAGATCCTGCTGAAAAGATTTCATAGACATTTTCACCTTTAAGTTCTAGTTGAACAAATTGATCTGTTAGATCTATAACAGCACCTAAATTTGTTTTTGAAATACTATTAAATAACATTTCATATAGGTCGGATTTATTAGTGTCTTTACTTGCCAGCTCATTTGAGATTATCATCCATTCATCTGGACTAAGCCATATTGCTGTTAACTTGTCACTCGTTGTTGATGTGTTTGCTTCTGTAGGTAAGATCATATTAAGATTTTTACCAACATTTGTTAAAAATTCTCTTTTTTTACCTCTCAAATTAATTTTTATTACTGGAGAGATTTCCTTTACAGAAATACTTTCTTGCTTAATTTCATTAGTAATAACTGAATTATAGTTAAGCATTTAACCTCTCATTTTTCTCATCGTAAAATACTGGATTCGCAACAGTGACATTAATATTTTTATTTTCCATTGGCACAAAAAGTTTTTTTCCCATCATATCTTTTCCACCTCTAACTACTGCAAGGGCTATTGATTTCTTTAGGTTGGGACTGAAATAACTTGAAGTAACATGTCCAAGCATTTCTACTGGACTTTGATTTAACTCAGAAACTATTTGTGCTCCTTCTTCTAAAACAATATTTGGATCATCTGTTAATAAACCTACTAATTGCTTTCTATCTTCTCTCATTGTATCAGATCTATAAAGAGATCTTTTTCCTATGAAATCGTATTTCTTCTTGCTTACTATCCAATCCATTTGAAGATCGATAGGGGTCATTGTTCCATCTGTATCTTGACCAACAATAATAAAACCTTTTTCTGCTCTTAGTAAGTGCATTGTTTCAGTTCCATAAGGTGTAATGTTAAACTCTTTGCCTGCCTCCATACACTTTTCCCATAAATCTTTTCCATAGCTTGCTTGAACATTGATTTCGTAGCTGTGTTCTCCAGTAAAACTAATTCTCATTATTCTGCATTGGATATTACCGATATGAGCCTCTTTGAATGACATATGAGGAAAGTTTTCATCTGATAAATCTAAATCAGGAATTATTTTTTTAAGAATTTTTTTACTATTAGGTCCGCATAAACTCGCTGTAGCATAATGATCTGTTACAGAGGTTAAATAAACATCAAGCTCAGGCCATTCTGTTTGAAGATAGTCTTCAAGTTTACCTAAAACATTTGATGCTCCACCAGTTGTTGTGGTCATGATGTAATGATTTTCACCTAATCTTGTTGTAACTCCATCATCATAAACCATACCATCTTCATTTAGCATTAACCCATATCTACATTTCCCTATAGCTAATTTTGACCAAGCATTTGTATAAACTCTATTTAAGAATTCAGAAGCATCACTTCCTTGAATATCAATTTTACCAAGAGTAGAGGCATCCAATATACCAGCACTTTCTCTAGCAGCTTTACTTTCTCTTTGAACTGCTTGATGCATAGTTTCTCCGTTAATAGGGTAGTACCATGCTCTTTTCCATTGTCCGACATTTTCAAATTCAGCTTTATTTTCAACATGCCAATCATTCATTGGTGTTCTTCTAAAAATATCAAAAAACTTTCCTACATTTCGACCTACAATAGTTCCAAATGTTAATGGTGTGTAAGGAGGTCTAAATGTAGTAGTTCCTAATTCTCCCATTTTAACACCAGCTGTATCTGCAATTATTCCCAATGCATGCATATTTCCTAGTTTACCTTGATCAGTACCCATTCCAGTAGTCGTGTATCTTTTAACATGCTCAATAGATCTAAAACCTTCTCTTAATGCTAATTTGATATCTTTAGCTGTTGCATCGTTTTGATAATCTACAAATGGTTTAGTTTTACCTAAAGGTTTATCGGAAGGTAGTAACCAAATATTTCTTTTTGAATTTTCCTGATCAATCTCAACTTTAATACTATCTAAATCTGTTTCATTAATATTTAAAGTATCTTTAAGCTTTTGATTTAAATTTTTAATGATTTCATCAATTTTAAAATCTCCACCACAAGATCCTACACTTATTTGTTCAGATGTATTCTGATTTGGTAAGAAAACTTTTTTTTCTTCATCAAATTTAAGTTTGCTTCCTGATTGTGTATATAAATGTACAGCAGGTGTCCAGCCACCAGCAACTCCTAAGCAATCACACGAAATAGAAATTTTACTTCCAGTAACTGAAGTACCATCATTAGATAGTTTCATTATTGAAATACCTTTTAGTCTTTTATAACCAGTTGTATCAACAATTGAGTGTGACCAGTAAATTTTAATACCTGCTTCTTTTACTTTTTTAACAATTTTACTTTCGGATTGTTCTCTAATATCAATTATTGCTTCAACATTGATACCCTTATTGTATAGTGAAATAGCACTTTCGTAGGCACTATCATTATTAGTAAAAAAGACATTTTTACTACCACACGCAACACCATAAAATTCACTGTATTTTTTTATTGCAGATGAAAGCATTATTCCTGGTCTATCATTATTATTAAATATCAAAGGTCTTTCTAATGCACCTGTAGCTAAAATAACTTTTTTAGCTCTAATTTTAAGAAGTCTTTGTCTGATTTTATTTGTTTTATCTTTTGCCTCTAAATGATCAGTTAGATTTTCTCTAGCCAAAAGATAATTATATTGATGATAAGCAGCTACACTTGTTCTAGTTTTTATTTCAAGATTTTTAATATTTTTAAGTTCCTCTATTTCTTTTTTTAACCACTCTGAAGGGGCCTTGTTATCAATTTTGTTAAATTCATTATTTTCATAAATAGTTGATCCACCAAGTTCATTTTTTTCTTCAACTAACAACGTTTTAAAATTATTTTTAGCTGCATTTTTTGCTGCCATAATTCCCGATATACCTGCACCTACAACCAATACATCACAGTGAACATTACGGTGATCATAAATGTCAGGATCAGTTGTTGTTGGTGATTTACCTAAACCAGCGGAGTGTCTTATGAAAAATTCATATTTCTCCCAGAAACTAGCAGGCCACATAAATGTTTTATAATAAAAACCTGCTGGAAAAAAAGGGGAGAGAAAATTGTTTATTCCACCAATATCAAATTCAACACTTGGCCAACAATTTTGACTTGATGCCTCTAAACCTTCATAAATCTCGACCTCTGTTGCTCTAACATTGGGTTCCGTTCTATTGGTACCAGGGTTTACTTGAACTATAGCATTTGGTTCTTCAGAACCAGACGTCATAATTCCTCTTGGTCTATGATATTTAAAACTTCTTCCAACTAAATGAACATCGTTTGCAAGTAATGCTGATGCTAAAGTATCGCCTTTAAATCCATGGTAAGTTTTGCCATTAAATTTAAAGGAAATTCTATTAGTTTCATCAATGTACTCACTCGATTTTACTCTTAAGTTTTTAGTCATTTTATTGAGAAGGTGGTTTTTCACCCATTTTATAAATTGCTTTTATTTCATCGTTAGAAGTGTCTCTAACCATATTAAACCATTTACGACAACCATGCGCATGATTCCATCTTTCAAATTGAACACCTTTAATATTTTTTCTCATAAATAAATACTCTGCCCACTCATCATCACTTAATTCTGTTGGTTGCTTAGGTCTCACGATATGAGCTTCACCTCCAGCCTTAAATTCTTGCTGATCTCGTTCTCCACAGTATGGACAGTTTATTAAAAACATTAATGAGCAACCGCTGCAGCCCCATGTTCATCAACAAGGTCTCCGCTTACAAATCTATTTAAATTAAATGCAGCATTAAGTTTGTGTGGTTCATCATTTGCGATAGTATGTGCAAACAAATCTCCGGATCCAGGAGTTGCTTTAAATCCTCCAGTACCCCAACCACAATTAAAGTATAATCCTTTAATTGAAGTTTTACTTAAAATTGGACTAGCGTCAGGACAAATATCTACTATTCCTCCCCATTGTCTTAACATTCTCATTCTACTGAAAATTGGATATAATTCTAATATAGCGTTTAATGTTCCTTCAACTATTTGATGACTACCTTTTTGAGTATAAGAAACATAATCATCTGTTCCAGCACCAATGACTAATTCTCCTTTGTCAGATTGACTGACATAAGCATGCACTGCGTTAGACATTACAACTGTATCAATAATTGGTTTTACAGGTTCAGAAACTAAAGCCTGTAAAGGTTTACTTTCAAGTGGAAGTCTTAGACCTGCCATATTAGCTATTACACTAGAATGACCAGCTGCAACCACACCAACTTTCTTTGTTTTTATAAATCCTTTTGTTGTTTCTATACCTTCAACACTATCTCCATTTCTTTTTATTCCTTTAACTTCACAATTTTGAATAATATCGACACCCATTGCATCAGCTCCTCTTGCATATCCCCAAGCAACTGCATCGTGTCTTGCTGTGCCAGCTCTACGTTGTAAAGTTCCTCCTAAAACAGGGTATCTAATATCTGGTGATGTATTTATAATTGGACAAAATTTTTTAACTTCTTCTGTGCTCAAGTAGACTGCGTCAATTCCATTTAGTCTATTAGCATGTGTTCGTCTTTTTAAATCTCTAACATCTTGTAAATTATGTGCAAGGTTCATTACACCTCTTTGACTAAACATTACATTATAGTTTAGTTCTTGAGATAAACCTTCCCAAATTTTTAATGCATGATCATATAATCCTGCACTGGCGTCCCATAAATAATTTGATCTAATAATTGTAGTATTCCGTCCAGTATTTCCTCCACCAATCCAACCTTTCTCGACTACAGCAATATTATTCATATTATGTTTTTTTGCTAAATAGTAGGCTGTTGCTAATCCGTGACCACCACCACCAACAATAACTGCATCGTACTCTTTTTTAGGAGCAGGATCTTTCCACGCTCTTTGCCAATTTTCATGATATGAAAGAGCATTTTTAATTAACGAAAATACTGAGTACTTATTTCTCATAATAATTGAATAATTACTTTATATATATTGAATTTTCAATACAATCACTTAATAAACAATGTCATACGGAAGAGTGGGTGAGAGGCTGAAACCAGTCGTTTGCTAAATGACCGTGCGAGGAAACTTGTACCGAGGGTTCGAATCCCTCCTCTTCCGCCACTAAAATAGAGGCTGATCTTTAAAAAAGTTTTTCATAGGTACAGGTCGTTGTTCCAAAATATATCTATAGACATTATAATTTTCCATTACACGCTGTACGTAATTTCTTGTTTCTCTAAATTTTATTAACTCAACCCAATCAACATAATCAACTTGTTTTTTTTGTGGATCTTTATTTATTTTTTTCCAATATTTAACTCTATTGGGTCCTGCATTATACGCAGCGACTGCAAAAGGGTAAGCACCATCATATTGTAGAATTAAACCTGCAATATAATGTGAGCCTAAATTAATATTATATTCTGGATCAGTGGTTAATCTTGATTTCGAATAAGGAAGTTTGGCTTGTTTTGAAACTAATTTTGCTGTGTAGGGCATCAATTGCATTAATCCTTTTGCGCCAGCATGACTATTAGCCTCTAAATCAAATTCACTTTCTTGTCTAATTATGGATAAGATCAAAGCACTTTCTGGAATTTTTCTTTTATTAACATATTTAGGAGTGCTAATTATTGGATAATTGTATTTATTATGAAATCTTTTTTGATAAGACGCAATTTTTGAAACCTGAATAGCAAAGTCATACCTATTAATACTTGTAGCTAATTCTGCAGCCAAAACTTCACTACCTTTTGCTATATTGTCATTAGCTAAATGTCTTAAAATATGTTTTGTGTATTTATCTTTCTTTAATTCATCTAGAAGATAAGAAATTTTTACAAGCTCTTTATTAAAAAATTGAATTCTATATTTTGGATCAATTACCATATCTTTTTCTAACTCAAATTTTCCATTTGGATTTAATTTTAAAAAAGCTAGCTGACCATAGTAAGTAGTAAGATATTTTGTGGCTTCTCTGTACCAATTATTTGATTGCTCTCTTTCGCCTATTTTCTCATATGCTCTTCCAAGCCAATACGCACCTCTAGATAAACTTATTGGATAACTAACATTTTCATAAAAATTTTTAAAATGATCTTTAGCGGTCATAGGATCGTTTAAAAAACTTAATGCTATCCAGCCACTCATCCATTCTGCAGCAGCATATTCGGAGCCTTCAGTCATTCCATGATTACTTGAAATTTTATATGAAATTTCATATTTCTTTTTATAAAGCAATGCTCTTGAGATAATTTCTCTTTCTTTCCACCACTTATCAGGTCTAACTAAATACTCTTTATCATTTCTTATTTTCAATAAAATTTCTGTTGAAGAGTCTACACGTCCTTTTTTTCTTCTCCATTTCAATCGATCATAGTTTAATCCAGCATCATTTTTAAATTTTTCAGGAACATTTGCTATGGCTTGATCAACCCCATAGCCTTTACTCATTAAGAGATATCTTGCGTTATATAAAAGTTCATAATCTTTTGGTAGATATCTTATTAACCTTTGTAAATCCCAACGATCACCGTTCCAAGCTAAATAATCAGCTCGTTTGATATAGTCATCTGCATTTAAATATTTTTTATATTTTTTTCTAAAATATTTTAATTCATTTTTGGATAAATCCGCTGTTATCCAACCTTCTTTAATTAGTTTTATACCTTTATTTCTGTCACCAATTAAAACATGACTTTCTCCAAGTATCATTTTTCCATAGCCACTTAATGGATCTTTTTCTCTAAACCAATTTATTATTTTTTTTGGTGAAACACTTTCTGTAGATAGTTTATGTTCAGCAAGATATTCTACCCTGCTTATTCTAGGATAATCTGAATTTTTATTTAAAAAAACTTGATAATCGTAAAATGACGCCTGGTTACCAGACTTTAAAAGATGTCTCCATTGTATAAAATTATAAATAGATTTGTCTTTTGCTTTTTTTGCTATTTTAAGCGCAGAAGACCATTTACTTTTTTGCATTTCTGAAATAGCTTTTTTAGCTAACCCGAAGTCTTTTTTACTATAATATCTTGAAATCTTGATATTCTTAGCTGTGCTAGTACCAGCTATAGTTGGTTTTTTCTTTGGTATTTTAAAACTTAATTTTTTTTCTTTTAAAACCAACTCTTTTTTAACAATCACTTCTTCGATTTTAATTTCTTTGGTTTTCGTGGGCTTCTTTAATGGTTTAAGGATATTTATAGATATTTTCTTTTGAATTTCTTCTTTACTTAAAATAGGTTTTTTTATAGGTACAACTGAATTTATTTCAGCAAACAGATTATTTGAAAATATTAATATGGTTACGGTGAAACCTAAAAATAATATTTTTTTGAGCATAATCTTTTAGTATATGAATCTTTAAACTATGTTATAAGTATTTATGTTCAAAGGATCAAATGTTGCTTTAATTACACCATTTAAAAATAATGGTCTAGATGAGGAAGCATATATAAAATTAATCCATTTCCACATCGATAATGGTACTAATGGACTTGTGCCGGCTGGTACGACAGGTGAATCCCCTACGTTAAGTCATGATGAGCATCAAAGAGTAATAGATTTATGTATAAAAGAAAGTAATGGAAAAATTCCAGTTATTGCTGGTACGGGTTCCAACTCAACTGAGGAGGCTATTTCTTTAACAACACATGCAGAAAAAGCAGGAGCTAACGGCGCTTTGATAGTTACACCCTATTACAACAAACCAACTCAAGAAGGCTTGTATCAACATTACAAAGCAATTAATGACAAGTGTGGCATTCCAATTATAATTTATAATATTCCTGGCAGATCTGTGATTGATATGTCAGTTGATACCATGGCCAGACTCTATGAATTAAAAAATATAGTTGGCGTTAAAGATGCAACGGGTGATTTAGATAGAGTTAATCAGACACTTGAAAAAATGGGCAAAGATTTTATTCAATTAACAGGTAATGATGATAATGCTTTTGAGTTTAATAAACGTGGTGGGGTAGGTACTATTAGTGTAACAGCTAATATTGCACCCAAACTTTGTTCAGATTTTCAAAAATTTTCTAAATCAGACACCGATAATGAAATGAAAGAAGCAGAAAGATTAGATAAAATATTACAACCAGTTCATCACTCAATGTTTGTTGAGAGCAATCCTAGTCCTGTAAAATATGCTGCAAAACTTTTAGGACTTTGTGATGACAATGTAAGACTACCACTTGTAAAAGTAACAGACACAACAAAAGAAATTGTAAAAAAAGCTCTTCAGTCTGCTAAGTTAATTTAATGAACAAAAAAACCAATCCTGGTTTGAAAATCATTTGTTTAAATAGAAAAGCTAGTTTTAACTATTTTTTTGAAGATCTTTTTGAAGCTGGAATTGTATTAAAAGGATCAGAGATTAAATCAATAAGAGATGGCAAGGTCAATATCGCTGAGTCTTATGCTATTGAAAAAGGAGGTGAAATTGTTTTAATTAATTCACATATATCACCATACAAGCAAGCCAGTTACTCTAATCATAATCCAACCGATGATAGAAAATTACTTCTTAATAAAAAAGAAATAAATAAATTAATAGGTAAAATGCAAAGAGATGGTTTCACATTAGTTCCAACAAAAATGTATTTTAAAAAAGGAAAGGCTAAAATAGAACTAGCTGTTGCAAAGGGAAAAAAGCAATATGATAAAAGAGCAACAAAAAAAAGTAGAGATTGGAACCGTGAAAAGGCAAGATATATTAGAAAATCAAGCTAAAATTGTTTTTTTAGGAATTGGTTCAAATTTAGGTAAAAGAAAAAGAAATATAGAAAAAGCAAAATTTTTATTAGCAGAACATAACTTAGATGTTCTCTCGGTATCTAGTTATTATGAAACTCCTTCCTGGCCGGACCCACGAAATCCCAAGTTCTTAAATATAATTATAAAATTAAAATGTTATTACAACCCTAAAGAACTATTAAAAATATGTAAATCTATAGAAAATCAATTAGGTAGAAAGAAAGCAAAAAAAAATGCACCTCGCACATGTGACTTAGATATAATCGATTTTAATAATTTGGTATCAAGAAAAAATTCTAAGATTAATTTACCTCATAAAATGATGCACAAAAGAAACTTTGTATTATTTCCATTATATGAGATTCAAAAGAATTGGACTCATCCTGATAAACAAATTGATGTTAAAACCTTGATTTCTCTACTTCCTGATAGAGACATTAGATCTATTAAACAAATTTGATTTAATGGTATAATATCAATTATGCTTAATTCAAATGAACTTATAAATAAAGTTAAGGATTATAATAAATTTCTTAATCCTGAAAAATTGGATAAAGCATATAATTTTGCTGTTAAAGCACATAAGAGTCAAAAAAGAGCTTCTGGTGATCCTTATTCTGTTCACCCAATTGAGGTTGCAAATATTTTAACTGAATTAAAATTAGATAGCGCTACAATTGCAACTGGTCTATTGCATGACACTATAGAAGATACTTTTGCAACTTATGAAACTATTAAACAAGAATTTGGTGATGAGGTTGCTGATTTAGTAGACGGTGTAACGAAAATTTCAGCGTTTGAAAATTCAGCAGGAGCTAATTCTAAAGTTGAGAATTTCAGAAAATTAATTTTAGCAACATCAAAAGACATTAGAGTTCTGCTAGTTAAAATTGCTGATCGACTACATAACATGAGAACCATTAAAGCGATTACTAAAGAGGATAAAAGAAAAAGAATAGCTCAAGAAACTATGGAAATTTATGCGCCATTAGCTGATAGAATGGGAATGCACAGAATAAGAGACGAGCTTGAGGATTTATCTTTTGAAATTTTAAATAATGATGCAAGAAAATTAATAAAAAAAAGGCTTGATGAAATAAAATTGGACAGAAAAGATTTGTTTGAAGAACAATCTTTTGAGTTAAGTGAAATCTTAAATGATAATGAAATTAATGCTGAAATACATGGTAGAGAAAAGACACCTTTTTCAATTTGGAGAAAGGTCCAAAAAAAAAGAGTTTCACTTGAACAAATAACAGACATTATTGGATTTAGGATAATTTTAAAAAACGTAGATGATTGTTACAAAACTCTCGGGATTTTTCATAAAAAATGGAATTGCATACCAGGGAAATTTAAAGATTATATTTCATCTCCAAAAATCAATGGTTATAAGTCTATTCATACTTCTGTAATTGGTTCAAATAAAAAACCAATAGAAATTCAAATTAGAACACATGAAATGCACGAATTTGCAGAAAGAGGTGTCGCATCTCATTGGCAGTATAAATCTTCTGAAAAATTTAATTCTTTAAGTTGGAAGGAGTATGATTGGTTAAAAGATCTTGTAGAGATTATAGAAAAAAATGAAAACCCTGAAGATTCATATGAGTATACAAAACTACAAATGTTTCAAGAAAACGTATTTTGTTTTACACCAAAAGGTTCAGTTATAAAATTACCTAAAGATGCAACTGCTATAGATTTTGCATATGCTGTTCATACTAAAATTGGTAATTCAGCAGTTGGTTGTGAAATTAATGGAAATAAAAGCGAATTACAAACTATTTTAAGAAATGGTGATCGAGTAAATATAATAACATCTAAAAATAATTCACCATCACTTCACTGGATACCAACTACTAAAACAGGCAAAGCTAGAGCAGCAATAAGAAGATATTGGCATGATAAAGGAGAGCAAAAAGAGGAAAAAACAAAAAAATATAATACCACTCTATGGATGTCATTACCTGATAAGCCAGGTCAATTAGGAGATATAAGCTCACTCATTGGAAGTCACAAATTAAATATATCGAGCTTAGAAATGGTTGGTAAAAATCCCAATTATATTAATTTTAAATTTAAATTAATTATTAGAAACCTTAAGAATTTTACTAATTTTATTGCAGAGCTAAAACAAAAGAGTATAAAATTTAAGATAATTAGACACGAAGAAAAAAGAAATGCTTTCACACAAAAAATCCTTAAATATTTTAAAAAAAACTAATGCATTATTAGAAGGTCACTTCGTTCTATCCTCAGGTCTACATTCTTCAAAATATATTCAGTGTGCAAAACTCTTAAGTTTCCCTAATTTAGCTGATAAAATTTGTAAATCTTTAGCAAATAAAATTAAAAAAAAATTTAAAAAAATTGATTTAATACTAGCTCCTGCAATGGGAGGAGTAATTATTGGATATGAAATTGGAAAATTGCTCAAAAAAGAAACAATTTTTTGTGAAAGAGTAAATGGTAAATTTACTCTCAGAAGAGGATTCAATATTAAAAAAGGAGCAAGAGTTTTAATTATAGAAGATGTAATCACTACAGGAAAATCAAGTTTAGAGTGTGTTAAATTGATTAAAAAATCAAAAGCAAAATTAATTGGATTTGCATCTATTATTGATCGATCAACCAAACAATCTTTAAAAATAAAAACTGGAATAACATCTCACTTAAAAATTGATGTTCCAACTTTTAATGCAAATAAATTACCACCAGAACTTAAATCTATACCAGTAACAACCCCAGGAAGCAGATTTATTAAGTGAAAAGGTTAGGCGTAAATATAGATCATATCGCTACTTTACGAAACGCTCGTGGAGAGAAACATCCAAACCCACTATACGCAGCTAAAAAAGTTATTAGTTATGGAGCAGATTCTGTAACAATTCATTTAAGAGAAGATAGAAGACATATAAATGATATTGATGCAAAAAAAATCTGTGGTTTAAGAAATGTACCTGTAAACCTTGAAATTTCTATGAACGAAGAAATTGTTAATAAAGCACTTAAGATAAAACCAAATTTTATCTGTTTAGTTCCAGAAAATAGAAAAGAAATTACTACCGAGGGAGGTTTAAATATAAAAAACAATCTTAATAAGTTAGAGAAAATAATTAAAAAATTTAAAAAAGTAAAGATTAGAACAAGTTTATTCATTAATCCTTCCCCAAATGACATTAGACTTGCTAAAAAATTAAATGCTGATTGTATTGAAATACATACTGGAAAACTAGCAAACTTAGTTAAATCAAAAAAAAATTATTCTAATGAATTAAACAGAATTAAAAAAAGTGCAAAATTAGCATCAAGTTTAAATATAGAAGTTCATGCCGGTCATGGTTTAGACTATAAAACCACCAAAATGTTAACAAAAATAATAGATATTGAGGAGTATAATATTGGACATTTTATAATCGGAGAGTCAATATTTGATGGATTTTTAAAAGTAATTAAAAACTTTAAAAAAATTATAAAAAAATAAATGAAAATTCTAGGTATTGGAGTTGATATTGTTGAAAATAAAAGAATTCAAAAATCGATTAAAAATCCTTTATTTAAAAAAAGAATTTACTCATCTAAAGAATTGAAACAATCTAATGCAGCAAACAATAAAGCAGCTTATTTTTCGAAGAGATTTGCTGCAAAAGAAGCATTTTCTAAAGCTCTTGGCACAGGTTTTCGTATGAATTTAAATTTTAAAGATATAGAAGTTGTTAATGACAAAAAGGGAAAGCCTTATTACGTTAAAAATAAAAAAATTACAAAAATTGTACAAAAGAACTTTAAAATCAAAAATTTTAAATGTTTTTTATCAATTTCGGATGAAAAAAATTTTTCAACTGCATTTGCAATTATTCAAACATCATGAAATTAGATAAAAATTTTTTTTCAGAAAATATAAAAACTTTAATTTATGCATTAATAATTGCAGTTATAATTAGATCACTTTTAGTACAACCATTTTATATTCCATCATCATCCATGGAACCTACTTTATTAGTAGGTGATAGGTTGTTTGTAACAAAATATACCTATGGATATAGCAAACACTCATTTCCTTTTAGTCCCCCAATATTAAACAAAAGAATTATGTTTAGTAGTCCTGAAAGAGGTGATGTAATTGTATTTAAAACACCAGCAGATAATCGAACAGATTACATTAAAAGATTAATTGGTTTACCTGGTGATAAAATTCAATTTATAGACTCTAATTTATATTTAAATAATTCTGAAATTCTTAAATCTAAAATTAATAACAAAACTACAATTTTCTGTGGTGACAAAAGTGTTGATGTTTATAGATTTGAAGAAAAACTTTCAAACGGTAAAAAATTTCATACTGTTTATTTAAAAGATTACACCTATCAAAATTCTGATGTGTTTACTGTACCAAAAGATCATTATTTCTTTTTAGGAGATAACAGAGACTGTTCTAAAGATAGCAGGTTCTTAACAAGTGTTGGATATGTACATAAAGATAATTTAGTAGGAAAAGCTCAATTTATATTTTTCTCTTCAGATAAAAGAATAGGAAGTTTTATTGAATTTTGGAAATGGCATAATTCAATAAGATTTAATAGAACCTTTAATAAAATTAATTAATGAAAATTAATTATCTAAGTTTAGAAAAAAAAATTGATGTAAAATTTAAAAATAAAGATCTACTTGTTCAAGCCCTCACACATAAAAGCTTTAATCCAAATGAAAATAATGAAAAGATAGAGTTCCTGGGTGATAGAGTTCTTGGTTTAGTGATAGCAAAAAAACTTTTAGAAATTTATCCAGGAGAAAAAGAAGGTATTCTTGATAAAAAATTTGCATCGCTAGTTAATAAAAAAACTTGTCTGGATATAGCAAAAAAAATCAATTTAGCTAGTTATGTTAAAACATTTAACCCAAACAATAAAAAAATAAAAATTGAGGACAAAATTATATCTGATAGCTGTGAAGCATTAATTGGTGCTATTTATCTTGATAAAGGTTTTACAATAGTTGAAAAAACAATTTTAAACTTGTGGCAAGATCATATTGAAAAAAGTGTAATTACAGAAATAGATGCAAAAACAAAGTTACAAGAATTAACTTTAAAAAATTTTAAAAAATTACCTACGTATAAATTAATTTCAAATACAGGTCCAAGACACAAACCCATATTTAAAGTTGGAGTAAAATTGCCCAATACAAAATATTTTATAGCTACCGGAAAATCAAAGAAAGAAGCTGAACAAAATGCTGCTATAGAATGTTTAAAAAATATAAATAAAAAATGAATTGGTCAGACGAAGGATTTTTAATAAGTAAAAACAGATATAATGAAAATTCATTAATTGCTGAATTATTTACAAAAGATAAAGGAAAGATATCTGGAATTATATTTGGTGGCACTTCAAAAAAAATTAAAAATTATCTTCAGCTTGGTAATAAACTCCATGTTAATTACAATTCTAAAAATGAAAACAGAATAGGTTATTTTAAAATTGAAATTTTAAATGCCTATACTCCATTATATTTTGATCATAAGCAAAAGCTATCCTGTATTACATCTGCTATGAATTTGATCAAAATATTAACAGCAGAATCTCAATCTAACGATAAAGTTTATTTTATAATTCAAAACTTATTTTTAATTTTACAAAAAAAAGATTGGTTAAAAAAATATATATTTTGGGAATTGGAGTTACTTAAAATATTAGGATATGATTTAGCGCTTGAAAATTTAGTTGAAAAAGATTTAGAAGGTAACAAAACTGTATATTATGCAAGTTCTTTAAATGAAAAAAAATATGTACCTAATTTTTTGATTGAAAAAGATATAGAAGTTAATGATCTCGCTACTTTATTGGACGGTTTGAAATTGGTAAGTGATTATTTGGATAAAACTATATTAAGACCAAATAATTTAAATTATCCAAATAGCAGGTTGTTATTCTTAAACACGTTAAAATAATTATTTTATTATTTTATCAATTCTATCAGCGTAATAACTTACTATTGCATTGGCACCAGCTCTCTTAAAAGCAACTAAGCTTTCATATACAGCATCTTTATTAATTAATTTTTTTTTTATAGCTGTTTCAATTAAGCTGTATTCTCCTGATACTTGATAGGCAAATACAGGCAATTTAAATTTCTCTTTTATTGATTTTATTATGTCTAAGTAGGGCATACCTGGTTTAACCATTACCATATCAGCACCTTCTTTAATGTCTAATGCGACCTCTCTTAAAGCTTCATCAGAATTTCTATAATCCATCTGATAAGTTTTTTTGTCTCCTTTTAAAGAACCTTTAGATCCGACTGCATCTCTAAAAGGTCCATAAAAGCTTGAAGCATATTTTGCAGCGTACGATAATATTTGAACGTTTTGGAATTTATTTTTATCTAAAGCTTTTCTTATTTTTCCTATTCTGCCATCCATCATGTCTGAAGGAGCCAGTACATCACAACCCATCTCAGCTTGTAGTAATGACTGATTGATCAAAACTTCAATTGTTTCATCATTTAATATGGTGTTAGATTTTATCAAACCATCATGACCATGTGATGTATAAGGATCTAAAGCAACATCACACATTATACCGATTTGGTTTTTGTATCTTTTTTTGACTTCTTGTATCGCTTTACAGACTAAATTATTTTCATTCAGTGATTCTGTTCCTAATTCATCTTTTTTCGAATTTTGTGTCTTTGGGAAAAGAGCTATCATTGGTATTCCTAATCTTATTGCTTTATCCAAAATTTGGCTCAATCGATTAATTGTATATCTGTAAACGCCAGGCATTGATGAAATCTCTTGTCGTTTATTTGACCCTTCAATTAAAAAAATAGGGAGTATAAAGTCATTTGGACTTAAGGTATTTTCTTGAATCAATCTTCTTGACCAAGCATCTTTTCTGCTTCTTCTGAGTCTAAGACTAGGATATTTACCAATAATCATGTTTTAATTTACTTTTAAATTGCGACAAATGTAATATACACATATACAAAAAAAAGAGTAGAAAGCAATCACGATGGTGACAGAAAACTCAAAAGTTGTAGACTTAAATATCAAAAAAGAAGATAGGATTTTAGACTTTAGTGATTTCCAAAAACAAGAAATTAAGTTTGACATAGAGAAATTACAAGAAGCATATCACCAAATAGTTAAGATTAAAAAATTTGAAGATGCAGGTGTTACTCACTTTGGTGCTATATCTCTAACTCAAATACCTGGTGATCCAGATTCAATAAAAGGTAATAAAGCTCGTGGAGTATACTGGACTAAACCTGACAAATCAGGAAAAGAAGTTTCTAGAGACGAAATGATTGATGAAGCATCTTACTCAGAATTTATTAAAGACTATGAGAATACATATTTTAAAGAGGTTTATGATGTCCTTTCAAAAAAATATAAACTTGGAAGAGTTAGAATTCTTTTAAAAGAGCCAAGATCAACGTTAAGCTGGCATAGAGATCCTGAACCAAGATTACATATACCTATTATAACAAACCCTGGTTGTTTAATGGTAATTGATAATGTTGCAAAACATATGCCTGCTGATGGTTCAGTTTGGGTTACAAACAATACTAAGTATCACAACGCATTTAATGGTGGAGAAGAGAATAGAATACATTTAGTTGCTTGTGTTTTAGATTACAAATTTAATTAATTTGAGAAAAGTATTTATTTCATCAGATCACGCTGGATTTAAATTAAAAGAAACAATCAAAGATTATTTAAAAAATAAAAAAGTAAAATTTGAGGATCTTGGTCCCAAAGATGATAGCAGCGTTGATTATCCTGACTATGCTCATAAAGTTGCTAGAAAAGTCAAATTAAGCAAGAGTAATGTTGGTATTTTAGTGTGTGGATCTGGCACTGGAATGAATATTGCGGCAAATAAGCATAAAAATATTCGCGCTGCACAATGTTTTAATCTAAAATCAACGAAATTATCCAGATTGCATAACGATGCAAACATCATTACATTAGGGTCACGGTTGATAACCAAAAAAAATGCTTTGAAATTTGTAAGTGTTTTTTTAAATACTAAATTTGATGGTGGTAGACACTTGAGAAGAGTTAAGAAAATATAATTATGTCGAGCGAAAAAAGTTATTTAAACGATAGTTATAAAAGTTTTTTTGAGGATAGTTTATCTGTAAAAGATCCTGAGCTTTATAAAGCTATTAAAGATGAATTAATCAGACAACAGCAACATATTGAGCTAATCGCGTCTGAAAATATAGTATCTCAAGCAGTATTAGAGGCGCAAGGATCAGTTTTAACTAATAAATACGCCGAAGGTTATCCTGGTAAAAGATATTATAATGGTTGCGAGCATGTTGATGTAGCAGAAAACCTTGCCATTGAAAGATTAAAAAAATTATTTAATTGTAAATTTGCAAATGCTCAACCACACTCAGGTGCTCAAGCCAATGGAGCAGTTTTTTTAGCCCTGTTAAGCCCAGGTGATAAGTTCATGGGTATGAGTTTAAATTCAGGTGGTCACATTACTCATGGATTAAAAATTTCAATGTCTGGTAAATGGTTTAACGCTATAGGTTATGATGTAGACAAAGAATCTGAGTTGATAGATTATGATAATGTTGAAAAACTTGCATTAGAACATAAACCTAAACTAATCATTGCAGGCGGAAGTGCTTATTCTAGAGTAATTGACTTTAAAAGATTTAGAGAAATAGCAGATAAAGTTGGAGCATATCTAATGGTTGATATGGCTCACTTCTCAGGATTAGTTGCTGGTAAAGGATATCCTAATCCATGTGACTATGCTCATGTAGTTACTTCAACAACTCACAAAGTATTTAGAAGCGCAAGAGGAGGAATAATTTTAACTAATCATGAAGATCTTGCTAAAAAATTTAACACAGCCGTTTTTCCTGGTTATCAGGGAGGACCTTTAATGCATATTATTGCGGCAAAAGCAGCTGGCTTTCTTGAAGCGCTACAACCAGAATTTCAAGATTACATTAAATCTGTTTTAGCAAACGCAAAAATGTTAGCAGAAACCTTAAAAAATAATGGATTTAAAATTTATTCAGATGGAACAGATACACATTTGATGTTGGTTGATTTGAGACCCTACAATGTCAAAGGAAATCTTGCGGCAGAGAGTTTGTCTAGAGCAAACATTACATGTAATAAAAATGGTATTCCATTTGATACAGAAAAACCAATGATTACATCTGGAATAAGATTAGGAACTCAAGCGGCTACAACTCGTGGATTTGGTTTAAATGAGTTTAAAACGGTAGGTGAATTAATAACAAAAACTCTGAAAGGTTTATCTGAAAACCCAACGGATAATAGCAAAATAGAAAACGAAGTAAAAAATGAAGTTATTTCTTTAACTTCTTCATTTCCGATATATAAGAACCTTTAGTAAATGATTTGTCCGTGCGAAAAAAAAGGTGATACATCTGTTGTAGATTCACGTCCAACTGAAGATGGTACCGCAATAAGAAGAAGAAGATTGTGTATATGTGGTGAAAGATTTACTACATTTGAGAGAATTCAATTTAGAGAGTTGATGGTTGTTAAAAAAAATGGAAGAAAATCATCATTTGATCGTGATAAATTATCTAAATCTATCTACATAGCTCTTAAAAAAAGACCAATAGATACGGCTACAATAGAAAAATTCATTAGTAATATTTCAAGATCTCTTGAAGAACTTGGACAAGGAGAGATATCAACAAACACAATTGGGACTATGGTTATGGATGGATTAAAAGATTTAGACCCAGTTGGATATGTAAGATTTGCATCAGTATATAGAAACTTTAGGGAAGAAAAAGATTTCATACAATTCGTGGACAAGCTTGATGTCTACAAAAAAAGATAAATTTACATTAAAAGATAAATTTTACATGGAGCTAGCCTTAGACTTGGCTAAATCTCGTCATGGACAGACTGGATCAAATCCTTCTGTAGGCTGTGTTATTGTCAAAAATGATAAAATTATTTCCATAGGACAAACCTCATTTAAAGGAAGACCACACGCTGAATTTAATGCGATTAAAAATAGTTTTGAAGAATTAGAAGGTTCAAAAATGTATGTTACTTTAGAGCCATGTTGTCATCATGGATTAACACCACCATGCACTGATGCGATAATAAAATCAAAAATTTCTGAGGTTATTTATGCTGTTACTGACATAGATAAAAGAGTAAGAAATAAAAGTTTTAAAATTTTAAAGTCAAAAAAAATAATTGTAAAAAAAGGTTTATTAAAAAGTAAAATTGAAAGTTTTTATTTACCTTATTTTTTTAATAGAAAGAAAAAATTACCCTTTGTTACAGGCAAAATAGCTATTTCAAAAAACAATATTATTTACAGCAAAACCCAGAAAAAGATTACAAATGCTTATTCAG
>NZ_JBNAIL010000008.1:0-116823 GCF_052048195.1 Candidatus Pelagibacter sp. HIMB123
CCATAAAGGAAGATAATTAACGTAGCAAATTTCACTATTTTTTTTTGTGAAATATATTTTCCAGAGATAAATAACTCCCATATAAGGATAAACAAATCTCTCAAAAAAAATACTTTTATTTGTTTTTTTTGGGCTATTAATAATAAAATTTAAATTTGTATTAAATAATTTAAGATCCTTTAAAAATTTATTGGCTATAATTCCTTCACCTTTATTTTTACTTAAGTCACAACACCATATAAATATATTTTTTTTAGACATTAAGTTTTTTCAAATTACCAGCTAGAACTGTGTATGCTGAAAGTAACATTATTAAATCAACTCCATATACACCATATGAGTTTTCAACTAGACCTCGGAATAATAAAAATAATATTATAGATATTGAACTTATTAAAACATAGTTATTTTCAAGGTTCAAATGATGGCGATATTTTATTGTTTTAAGTATTTGCATAAGAATAAATAAATTTAGAATTACAAAAATAAAAAAACTTAAAAAACCTCCACAAATTAAAGAATATATAAAAATATTTGATGCATGAGAACCAAATGGACCCATCACAGACTTTGCCATACTGTTGGGTTCAATTTTTTTTAAATTCATTAAATGTCTATCTGATTGAGGGCCAAACCCAAAAAAATATTTTAAATTTCCATCAGCATTATCTATGATTGGTTCATATTTAATAACTATTAATTTTTTTTTCATTTGATCGTTAAGATTTCCATTAAAATAAATTTGTAATAATAAATCCCAAGCCTCTATTCTGTTATTACTAAATGATGAAATTTTTTCAAAGAGACTAAGTTCTTTACCTGGGATATATTCTCCTTTTGTGGTTTTTAATAAAAAATCATTTCTAATAAAATTTATTTTATCTTCATCTTCTAATAAGACTTCAGTTTTAATATCTAATTTATTTATTAAATAATTTTTTAAGATAGGGTAAGACGAAAATAATAAAACAGGAATGATGATTGAAAATAAAATAAATTTTGATCTTAGTTTGTAATTATTAAATTTAAAAAAAATATTAATAGCTATCAAAGAAACAGCAAAAAATATAACTGTTGTTCTAGATTGTAAAATCAATATGATAAAAGCCAAGAAACTAATTACAAACAAAACAATATAATTTTTTTTTTGTTTATAAAAATTCACTAAGTAAAAAAAAGAAAAAAAATAAAAAGATATTAGTGCCATTCTAGATATTCCAGTAGATCTTGGGAAATATTCACCACCTAATTGACCAACAAATACTTTACTATGGTAAAGCAAGTTATAAGAAAGAATGTTTTGTTTAAGTGCTAAAAATGAAAAAATTATAGAAATAATGAAAATAAATAAGATATTAAAAATAAAAATTATATTTACTAAATTAAAATTTTTATTTTCTAAAATGACTTTGAAATAAATTATCAATGAGAACAGACAAACTACCCAATAATGTTCATAATTACTCACATTTGAAAAAAATAGTCCTATAATTTGAAATATTCCGTATAAAAATAAGCCTAAAAAAAACAAATCATTTTTAATATTGAGGTTAATTAAAAAATAATTGTGCTTAAAAATAAATAGAAAAAGAATTACGTAAGGTAAAATAGCCCTTGTAAAATTTAAATAAAAATTTAATCCAGTTTCACTTATTTCATAAATATTTAAATATTTAGAACCAGTATTTATTGATAACCAAAAAAGAATTAAGAGCAATACAAATATAATGTCTTTTTTATTTATTTTTAAAAAATTATTAAACATGTCTTAATTTTATACTATAAATAATGATATGAGAAAAAAAATACTTATTGCTGGTGGAGGTGGATTTATAGGAGGTCATTTAGCAAATTTCTATCATAAAAAAGGTTACGATATTACATCGATTGACCTTAAAAAAAAAAGTTTATGGTTTCAATTAAATCCTAAAATAAAAAATATTAAAGCAGATTGTAGAGATCCTATAGTTTGCGATAGAATTACTAAGGGCAAAGATTATATTTTTAATTTAGCTTGTGATATGGGTGGAATGGGATTTATTGAATATAATAAAGCTTTGTGCATGCTTTCTTCAGTAATAAATATTAATCTATTGAAATCATCAAAAAAAAATAAAATAAAAAAATTTTTTTATTCATCATCTGCTTGTGTTTATCCTTCTTATAGGCAAAAAAGTTATAATCAACCTCAACTAAAAGAGACAGATGCCTATCCAGCTGATCCGGAAGATGGATATGGATGGGAAAAATTATTTAATGAGAGAATGTGTAAGCATTTTTATGAGGATTTTGGCTTAGAAACAAGAGTAGCAAGATATCATAATGTTTATGGTGAGTATGGAAGTTGGCAAGATGGAAGAGAAAAAGCACCAGCAGCTATTGCGAGAAAGTTTGTAGAGTCGATTCATAAAAAAAAAAATCAAATAGATATTTGGGGTGATGGTAAACAAATTAGAAGTTTTTTGTACATAGATGACTGCATTAGAGGAACAGATTTACTCTTTAATAGCAAATATCGAAATCCAATAAACATTGGACACGATAAGCACATAACTATAAATCAATTAGTTACAGTTCTTGAAAAAATAACTGGGCACAAGGTAAGACGTACTTATGACAAATCAAAGCCAAAAGGAGTCAACTCAAGATCAAGTAATAATACACTTGTTAGAAAGATTTTGAATTGGTCTCCAAAAATATCAATAGAAAAGGGTATGAGTAGATTATATCAATTTGTTAAATCCGAATATTACAAAAAAAAATACTAAATGGAGAATAAAAAAAGAGAATTAATTTCAATTATAATTCCTTTTTATAATCAAGACGTTTATTTTGATAGCTGTGTAGAGTCGGCATTATCTCAGACATATACTAATACCGAAATAATTATAGTGAATGATGGTAGTGATAAGGTTTTTGAGGATAAATTAAAAAAATTACAATCAAAATATCCTGACAAAATTAAATTACTTACACAAGAAAATAAAGGAGTTGGAGCTGCAAGAAATTTAGGGATCGAAAATTCTAAAGGAGAATACATTGCTTTCCTTGACTCCGATGATTATTGGTTACCAAACAAATTAGAACATCAGATGACTATTCTAAAAAAAAACAAAATTAATTTTATTCATAATTCTTATTTAATTGTGAATGATGAAAATAGATTTATTGGTAAATTTATAAGTAATACATTGAGTTATAAAGAATTAATTAGATCTTGCGACATAGGTCTTTCTACAGTTCTGGTTAAATCAGATTTAATTAAGAAACATTTGTTTTCAACAATAAGTACCAAAGAAGACTTCGTATGTTGGTTAAGTATAGTTAAAGAAATTAATTCACTTTATGGAGACCAAAAAGAAGTTATGATTTATAGAGATAAAAAGAATTCATTATCATCAAGTATAAAAGTAAAATTTATAAATGCATTTAAAGTTTATTATAAGTATGAAAATTTCAATATAATTTTTTCACTTATCTATACACTCAACCTATCAATAAATTGGATTTTCAAAACTTATAAAATTATCTTTAAAAACCCTGATCAAATAAATTTTAAATATTTATCTAATATTAATAATCTCAAATTTGAAGAGTCTTATATTTTATCGGCACTGAATATGGCATCATTATCCAATATTAATTTATTTTATTTACATAGTGCAAAATTTATTTTTTGGATTGATGGATACTGTGCAAAATTTATTGTAAAAATGTTTAATAAAGTTCCAGGTAGAAAATTAATACAAGATTTAAAATTAACAGAAGATGTTAAAAAAATATATTTATGTGGAAACAATAGCAAACTTCAAATTAATTTTCTAAAAAATAAATTTAATTCTGAAATAGATTTTATAGAAGTACCATTTTTTAAAGAATTAAATGAAATCAATAAATTTAAAGTAACTGTTGATGATAGATCTCTGGTGATAATAAATATTTCAACGCCAAAACAAGAAATCTTAGCATTAAACATTTTAAATAATAATAAAAATAAAAAAATTTTTCTTTTATGTTTGGGGGGAGGAATATCAATGGTAACAGGTGAAGAAAAAATTGTTCCTGAAATTTTAGAAAAAATTAATTTAGAATGGCTATGGAGACTTAGAAGCAATACATGGTTTAGGTTAAAAAGATTAGTTAACACCTCGATTATATTTCTATTTAAAATTATATTTGGATATTTCGATAAAACAAATTTTAAAAATATTGATTAGATTTTATTAATAAAATCAGATGTTATTTTTTTTATAGAATATTTTTTTTGATAAAATTGACTGTTAGGTTTATTAATTTTTTTCGCAGAAATATTTTTTAAAATTAATTCTGAAAATATCTTAGGATTGTTTGCAATATGGATTTTACTAAAATGATTATTTAAATCTAATCCTAATATAGCTGTTTTGCTCGCAATAATAGTTTTGCCAAAAACTAATGCAGAAATCATTTTAACTTGTGAACCAAAAGCAGTTTTCATGGGATTTACAAAAAGGGATGCACCTTTTAGATAACTGTAAAATTCTTTTTTCGAGACAAAACCAATATTTTCTAAATAACTTTCTTTATATGGAATTTTTCTACTACCTGAGACAACAAGTTTTATAGTTGTATTTTTTTTAATCACTAAAGGCATTATCTTTTTTATTAAAATATCCAAAGCTTCTTTGTTTGGTAAATAGTCTATTGATCCACAAAAAAATATATATTCATATTTTAATTTTTTTTTCTGGACTTTTTCAATATCAGGAAAATTTATTCCATTTGGCAGCAATAAAGATTTTGATCCATAAATCTCCTTGATTTTTTTTTTATCCATATTTGATACAGCAGTAAAAATATCAAATTTTTTAGATATATATTTTTCAAAATGCTTAGTTAATATTGAAATTAAAAATCCATTCTTTTTTTTTCTTAACAAAAACTCAATATTATGTGAATGATAAATAAATTTTGAATTTTTAAGTTTTTTTTTTACAAGCAGGTAAAATAAGACCGTATATCCAATCCAGCTAGCACCTTCTAATATTATGACTGAATTATTTTTATTTTTACATAATTGCTCAGTAATCTTAGCCATTTTAAAAATCTTAAGAACCTTATCTATTTTTGATTTAGCTATAATGGTTTTGACGCTCTTCTCCTTTTGTCGAATATTAGAAAGTTGAATTAATCTTTTATTTTTTGATGGAATGTTTTTAAAAAAATTATATGAAACTTCTGATGCTCCAGAATATGGGTTTGTAACCCTAAAAAAATTAATTAATACAAAATTATATTTTTTTTTCATTCAAATATAGAAAAAACCCAACAGGTAAATATAAAATTATATTTACCCAGTTATTAAAAAAATCTCCTGATGGTATTGGTAATAAATTTAATAATAAAATTATATAAATATAACTTTTTGACTCAGCCTCAATACTATTGAAATTTTCAAAAAGAAAAATTTTAATTGATTTAATCATCAAAAAAACAAAAGTTGAAAGAAATACTAAATATGAAAAAATGCCAAGTTCAGCAATCACTTGAGCATGATAATTATGTGGATGCCATCCATTTGTAACATATAATTTGTAATTTTTTGCTCCCAATCCTAAAAATGTATTTTCTTTAAGAATACCAATCACATTTATTATTTGATCTTGATGAAATTTTGAGAAAAAGAAAATTCCTTCATCATAACCACCTTTGATTGAGCCACTATCGTTATAGCCAGGAAATAAAAGTCCACTAGAATAAAATACACTTTTTATCTTTTCATATAGATCAGGATTATAAAATAGTGTCAATGCTGTTAAAATAATAATACCAAATGAGAAGATTTTTTTAGATTTAATTAAAAAACTTGATTTAAATAATATTAAAATAAACAAACAAATTGCAATAAATATCGAAACTCTTTCTGTCGTAAGCAGTATTAGAATAAATAATATAATCATTAATACTGTGCTATAATAGGGTAATCTATAATTAAATTTTTCTTTAATCATTAAAATTGAAAATAAAAATATTGGTAAAAGTTTAGCAAGAAAACTACCAAGTTTTTTTTCCTCACCCATAAAGCTTGTAACGTAAGGAAGTCCAGTTTGATAAGTTTGAAGCTCAAATAATATTAAATTTTTACCAAAAAAATATTGGATATATCCATCAAAAATAATAATTAGAAAAGTAAGAAAAAAAACTATACTAAAATTTATTTTAAAATTTTTAAAATTTACTAATACATAGTATAAAAAAATCGAAAAAACCCCGTATCTAATATATCCAATTGAGTATTTAAATGATTGTAAATGTTCTGAGAATAATGAACTTAAATTAATCAGTATGAAAAAAATAATAAATATTTTAAAAAAATTATTTTTGTAGTAATTAAAAAGTTTTAGTCTGAAAGTGTCTATTAAGAAGAGAATTGAGCATATAACAACTATTAAATCAGGTAAAAATGGACCAGTTATTAATGCCAAAGGCAATAAATAAATTAATTTGTGGTAATAGGAAATCATTTCAAATAATGAAATTTAATTAGTCAAATTTGGTAACTCATAAATTTACTTATTTAGATAGTTTAAATTAAAAATATTGTAATATAATAAAACCGACGACTCATAAATATTTTAAATATATATACAAAATATGAAATTAACAAAGGAACAATTAGAAGAAATAAAAAACCAGCAATCTCAAAATAATCAAACAAAAAGAGTTACTTCACCTGAGCTAGAAAGAATTCTTTATGAAGCAATACCCGCATTAGATCATGGTTTTGTTAGAGTAGTTGATTATATGGGTGATGATAGCTCAATTGTACAGTCAGCAAGAGTGTCCTACGGAAAAGGAACAAAACAGGTTTCAACTGATAAAGGTTTAATAAAGTATTTAATGAGACATTGGCATAGCACACCTTTTGAAATGTGTGAAATAAAATACCACATTAAGCTTCCAATATTTATTGCCCGTCAATGGATAAGACATAGAACAGCTAATGTAAATGAATACTCCGCAAGATATTCAATTTTAGATAAAGAATTTTATTTACCTTCGCAACAAAATCTAGCTGCTCAATCTACTAGCAACAGACAAGGAAGAGGTGATGTGTTAGAAGGTAAACAGGCAGAAGAAGTTTTAAAACTTTTAAAAAGTGATGCTGAAAGAACTTATGATAATTATGAAACAATGCTTAATGAAAAATTTGATGGCACAACAATAGATGAAAGCAAAAAGGGACTAGCAAGAGAGCTTGCTAGAATGAATTTAACTTTAAATACATATACTCAATGGTATTGGAAAACTGATCTTTTAAATTTAATGAATTTTTTAAGATTACGAGCTGATAGTCACGCTCAATACGAAATAAGAGTTTATGCTGATATAATGTTAGAAACTTTAAAGAAGTGGGTTCCAACAACCTACGAGGCTTTCATGGATTATAGAGTTGGAGGCACCGAGGTTTCTGCAAAAGGAAAATTAATTATTCAAAAACTTATCAAAGGTGAAAATGTGGATGTTGAAAGTTCTGGACTGTCTAAAAGAGAGTGGAATGAATTAATGACTGCTTTTGATCTTATAGATAAGTTGATTTAATTTTTTCAGCAAAATTTAAATATATTTTAGAAATTTCATGCTCAGGGTTTGCCTCTACAATTGGCTTTCCTTCATCTCCAGTTTTACCAACTTCAGGATTAATTGGAATGTCACCCAAAAATTCTTTTTGGAATTCTTCAGCAGTTTTTCTAACTCCACCTTCTCCAAAAATTTTATATCTTTTTCCGTCGTCTCCTATAAAATAGCTCATGTTATCAACTAAACCCAAAATCTTAACTCCAAGTTTATCAAACATTTTAATTCCTCTCTTAACATCCAAAAGGGCTACTTCTTGAGGTGTACTTACAATTATTGCACCATCCATTTTTATTTCTTGTGAAAATGTAAGTTGAGTGTCACCAGTTCCTGGAGGCATATCAACGATAATAAAATCTAAATCTTTCCAATTTACTTTCTGAGTAAAAGTTTTAATTGCACTTGTTACCATCGGCCCACGCCATATCATTGGTGTTTGTTGATCAGCTAAAAAACCAATTGACATACATTGAATGTCATATTTTGTAATTGGATCTAATTTTTGACCATCACTTTTTGGTTTTTCATTAATATCAAACATTTTAGGAATTGATGGACCATAAATATCTGCATCTAAAAGACCAACTTTGCATCCAATTTTTTTCAAAGCTAAAGCAAGATTCGTTGCAAAAGTAGATTTTCCAACACCACCTTTTGCACTAGAGATTGCAATTGTAAACTTAGTTCCAAGAATAGGGTTTTTAGTGAATTTTTTAGGCTCTAGCTTACTTTTCATTGCGGCACTAAGTTCAGGTTTTTTATCGGTCATAAAAGCATCATTACTTGTTTTTTGCAATAAAGACACTATATACTTTCGCATATGTCAGACGATTTTAAAGGTCAAAGTCCTTGGGGAGCACCTCCTGGTGGAGGGGGCAGTGGGAATGGATCAGGTAGAGGTCCGACACCACCAAACGTCGACGAATTAATTAGAGATCTTCAAGATAAAATTAAAAGATTTTTACCTGGTGGAAAAACTTCAGGAGGAAAATCAATAAGTCTAATTTTATTAGTTTTAGTTTTTGTATGGTTAGCCAGTGGACTTTATAGAGTATTACCTGATGAACAGGGTGTTGTATTAAGATTTGGTAAGTTTGTAAAAACTACACAGCCTGGTTTGAACTATCATATACCTTTTCCTGTTGAGACTGTTCAAACACCGAAAGTCACCAAAGTTAATAGAATGGATATAGGATTTAGATCTGAGAGAGACAGTGGTTTTTCTACAGGTGGTGGTGTTGCTGATGTTCCACAGGAAAGCTTAATGTTAACTGGAGATGAAAATATTGTTAATATAGATTTTTCAGTATTCTGGGTAATTAAAGATGCAGGTAATTTTTTATTTAAAATTCAAGATCCAGAAGGCACAGTTAAAGCAGCTGCCGAAACTGCAATGAGAGAAGTGATAGCAAAAAGTGATATTCAACCAATTTTAACTGAAGGAAGATCTAAAATTGAGCTTGAAACTCAAGAAATTATTCAAACAATTTTAGATGATTACGAAAGTGGAATCCAAATAACTCAAGTGCAAACCCAAAAAGCCGATCCGCCTGATCAAGTAATTGATGCATTTAGAGATGTACAGGCTGCAAGAGCAGACATGGAAAGATCTAAAAATGAAGCTGAAGCTTATGCTAACGATGTAATTCCAAGAGCACGAGGGGAAGCGCAAAAAATTTTACAAGCAGCTGAAGCATATAAAAAAGAGGTTGTTGCAAAAGCTGAGGGTGAAGCAAGCAGATTTATAGCAATTTACAATGAGTATAAAAATGCGAAAGCAGTTACTCAAGAGAGAATGTATCTAGAAACTATGGAAAAAGTTTTAGCTGATATAGATAAAGTAATTATAGAAAAAAATGCGGGTTCAGGAGTAGTTCCATATTTACCTTTACCTGAATTGAAAAAGAAAGCGACAAATTAAGATGAAAGCTGGAAAAATATTAGCAGGAGTATTAGTTGCAATTGGTGTTGTAGCTTTTCTATCAGTAATTATAGTTAAAGAGGTTAACCAAGCAATTATTCTTCAATTTGGTGATCCAAAAAGAATTATAATGAAGCCGGGATTAAACTTTAAAATTCCTTTCATTCAAAATGTTGTTTATTTAGATAAAAGAATTTTAAACTTAGATGCTCCACCAGAAGAGGTTATTGCATCAGATCAAAAACGTTTAATAGTAGATGCATTTGCAAGGTTTCAAATTATTGATCCATTAAAGTTTTATATTTCAGTTGGAAATGAAAGAGTTGCTAGATCAAGATTATCTACAATTATAAATTCAAGAATTAGAAATGTATTAGGTCAAGAAGAATTACAAACATTGTTATCTAAAGATAGGTCTAAGCAAATGGCTTTAATTAAAGAAGGTGTAAACAATGAAGCTCAAAACTTTGGAATTAATATTGTAGACGTAAGAATTAAAAGAGCAGATCTTCCTCAAGCTAACAGTGATGCGATTTATAGAAGAATGCAGACTGAAAGGGAGAGAGAAGCAAAAGAATTTAGAGCAAAAGGTGCTGAGATGGCTGTTACAATTACATCAACTGCAGATAAAGAAGTTACTGTAATCTTGGCAGATGCTCAAAAGCAATCTGAGATTATGAAAGGTGAAGGTGACGGAGAAAGAAATAAAATATTTGCTGATGCCTTTGGCCAAGATCCAGAATTCTTTGCTTTCTACAGAGCTATGCAAGCATATGAAAAAGCTCTTATTGGTGGTGAAACATCTTTAATTCTATCACCTGATAGTGAATTTTTTAAATTTTTTGGAAATATAAAACCTGAAATCCAGCAATAATTCTTAAATGCGTGAGCTAGTTATAGCTTTTGGACTTTTCTTATTTATTGAGGGAATTTTATACGCCTTATTTCCAGCAAAAATGAAAAGTATGTTGAAAAAATTAGAACTTGTTAAAGATAGTCAGCTTAGATCAGGTGGACTTATTTTTGCGGTAACAGGTTTTATAATTATTTATTACATTAAGAGCTAATATGAATAACATTAAACTTATATTCTTAACCCTAGTTATATCATTTAGCTTTTCGTTAAATGTAAACTCTAAACCAGTTCCTGCTTCTTTTGCAGATCTTGCTGAAAAATTAATGCCATCTGTAGTGAATATTTCTACAACAACAACCGTCGTAACCAATACTAATCCTTTTCCTTTTCAATTTCCTCCGGGCTCTCCTTTTGAGGATATGTTTAAAGAATTTGGAACACCTCAGGAAAGACAATCAGCTGCTTTAGGTTCTGGGTTTATAATAGACGAGAAAGGAATTGTAGTAACGAATAATCACGTTATCCAAGATGCTGATGACATTATTGTTAGGGTAAATGGTGACCAAGAATTTAAAGCTAAGGTTCTAGGTGCTGACCCATTAATGGATATTGCTGTTTTACAATTAGAAACAGATGAAAAGTTTATTCCGGTTGCATTTGGTAACTCTGATAAAGCAAGAATTGGAGATTGGGTTTTAGCAATTGGAAATCCGTTTGGTTTAGGTGGAACTGTAACTGCAGGAATTATTTCAGCAAGAAATCGATCAATTGGTTTATCAAGATATGAGGATTTTATTCAAACAGATGCATCTATTAATTCTGGAAATTCTGGTGGGCCCTTGTTTGATATGGAAGGAAATGTAATTGGAATTAATACAGCAATTCTTGGACGTAATGGTTCTATTGGAATTGGATTTTCTATACCATCCAATAGTGCACAAATCGTAATTAAACAATTAATTGAATTTGGTGAAACAAAAAGAGGATGGTTAGGAGTTAGAATTCAAGATGTAACAAAAGAAATTGCTGAAGTTGAAAAATTAGATAAAGCAAGAGGGGCATTGGTTGCTAGTGTTGCAGAAAATAGTCCTTCAGAAAAAGCAGGAATACAAGCTGGTGATATTATTTTAGAATTTAATGGAGAGAAAATTAATCAAATGAAAGAACTTCCAGCGATTGTTGCACGTACAGAAGTTGGAAAAAAGGTTGAGGTTAAAATTTGGAGAGACAAAAAAGAGATCATTAAAGATGTTATTCTAGGAAGATTAGAAACTTCAGATGATTTCAAAATAAGCAAAAATCAAGAAACCGAAAAACAAAATAATGAAGAAATAATTGAAAGTTTAAGAATTGCAGTAAGACAATTAACTAAAGAAGATATTAAAAATAGAAATTTACCAAATCAAACTACCGGACTTGTGATAACAAAAATTGCAAACAACAGCCCTGTGGCAAATTCAATAGAGCTCAACAATATTATTATTGAGGCTCAGAAGAAAAAAATTAGATCAGCAGATGATTTAAGAAAAATTACAAATGAAGTTCTTAATTCAAATCAAAAGACAGTTTTACTCGCAATCTATAATAATCAAAATCAAAGACGATACATTGGTGTTAAGCTAGACTGATCATGGATTTAAAATCCAAGATCATATTAATCTCAGGTCCTACAGCTTCAGGTAAATCAAGTTTTGCTATTAAGTTTGCAAAAAAAATTAATGGAGAGATTATTAATGCAGATAGTATGCAAGTATACAAACAGCTTAAAATTTTATCAGCTAGACCGGATCTAAAAAAATACCAGAAAATAAAACATCATTTGTATGGTTTTCATAATGTTACAAAAAACTTCTCTACAGGTGATTGGCTGAAGTTAGTGATTAAAAAAATTAGCGAAGTTCAAAAAAGAAAAAAAATACCAATTCTTGTTGGAGGCACGGGTTTATACTTTAAAGCTTTGACTGATGGTTTAGTTAAAATACCTAATATTTCATTAAAATTAAGAAACGAAATCAGAGATTTGCAAAAAAAACTAGGACAAAAGAAGTTTTATGAAAAATTATTAAAATTAGATCCATCTTCAAGAGGCAAAATAAACCCTACAGATACTCAAAGATCTATCAGAGCCTATGAAGTAAAAAAGTTTACAAGAAAATCTCTACATGAGTGGTTTAAAAACACAAAATCAAACTTCGCGGAAGATGATTTCTTTAAAGTTTACATTGATTATCCTAGACAAGAACTAATTGAGCGTATCAATTTAAGAACAAGTGAGATGATAGAAAATGGAGCAATAAAAGAAGTAAAAGATTTCATAAAGCTAAGGGTTAAAAAAGATAAAACTGCCAATAAGGCTATTGGAGTTAATGAAATTAGAGAATATTTAAAAAAACAAAAAGATTTGAATGATACTAAAGAAAAAATAGCCATAAAAACTAGACAATACGCCAAAAGACAAAGCACTTGGGCTAGAGGTAATATGATGAGCTGGATGAAACTAAAGCCACAAGACATAAATAAATTTTTGAAAAAAATTTAAAATTTTCATTCTTAAACTTGACCAATGAGCACAACTTCAGCTAGATTGCCTAATGCCAAAATTATTAACTGGAGCAGAAATTGTATTTAAGTGTCTTGAAGACCAAAAGGTAGAACATATCTTTGGTTATCCAGGTGGCGCAGTATTACCAATTTATGATGAATTAAAAAATCATCCTTCTATAAAACATATTTTAGTTAGACACGAGCAAGGTGCAGGTCATGCAGCTGAAGGTTATGCTAGATCATCAGGAAAACCAGGCGTAGTTTTAGTTACATCAGGCCCTGGAGCTACTAATGTAGTTACAGCATTAACAGATGCGTATATGGACTCTGTTCCCTTGGTTTGTATTTCTGGTCAAGTTCCAACGCATTTAATTGGAACAGATGCTTTTCAGGAATGTGACACCACGGGAATTACAAGACCTTGCACGAAACACAATTGGTTAGTGAAAGATATTAATGATCTTTCAAAAGTAATTCATGAAGCATTTAGAGTTGCAACAACAGGGAGACCTGGACCAGTTTTAATTGATATTCCAAAAGATATTCAGTTTGCAAAAACAAAATACAAAAAACCTAACAAAGAAAAAAAATTAAATGGAAAATCCCATAATAAATTTTCTCAAGATCAAATTGATGAATTAGTAAATTTATTAAGTAAATCTAAAAAACCAATCATCTATAGTGGTGGAGGAGTAATTAACTCAGGTCCAAAAGCAAGTCAGGCTCTAAGAGAATTTGTTGAGCTCACTGGTTTTCCTATAACTTCTACACTTCAAGGATTAGGTGCCTACCCTGGAGATGATAATCAATTTTTAGGAATGCTTGGTATGCATGGTACTTATGAAGCAAATAATGCTATGCATGATTGTGATCTTTTAATTAACATAGGTGCAAGGTTTGATGATCGTATTACTGGAAAAATTGATGAGTTTTCACCAAATTCAAAAAAGGTTCATATTGATATAGATCCATCATCAATTAATAAAATTATCAAAGTAGATCTTGCAATTGTTGGAGACGTTACGAGCGTTATCAATAAAATTAATAAGACAATTGCTAAAAGAAAAAATGGTCATAGCAAATCAAATAAATCAAATATAGCTAAGTGGTGGGAACAAATCGAAAGATGGAGAGAAAAAGACTCTCTTAATTTTGTAAATAGCAATGAAAGTATAAAGCCTCAACATGCTGTTCAAAGACTTTATGAATTAACTAAGAATAAAGATACTTATGTTACTACTGAGGTTGGGCAACATCAAATGTGGGCTGCTCAACATTATAAATTTAATAAACCAAACAGATGGATGACATCTGGTGGTTTAGGAACCATGGGGTATGGATTGCCAGCAGCAGTTGGTGTTCAAATTGCTCATCCTGAAAAATTAGTAATTGATATTGCTGGAGAAGCTTCAGTTTTAATGACTATGCAAGAAATGTCTACGGCAGTTCAATACAATCTTCCTATTAAAATATTTATTTTAAATAATCAATATATGGGAATGGTAAGACAATGGCAGGAATTACTCCATGAAAAAAATTATTCTGAAAGTTATTCTGAAGCATTACCTGATTTTATGAAAATGGCAGAAGCATATGGTTGTAAGGGAATTAAAGCAGACAGTCCAGATCAGCTTGATTATAAAATTCAAGAAATGATCGATTTTGATGGACCAGTTATATTTGATTGTCATGTGGATCCTAACGAGAATTGTTTCCCAATGATTCCATCTGGAAAACCTCATAACCAAATGATCTTGGGGCCAAATGATCAAGAGGAAAATAAAATCAAAGGAAAAGGCAAAGCCTTAGTATAATCAAAATGCCGAAATCAAAATCAGCTTATAGCATCCCTTCGAAAAAGCAAAAATCTGACACATATATTTTTGTAGTATGGGTAGATAATGAGGCTGGAGTTTTGGCAAGGGTAGTAGGTTTATTTTCTGGGCGAGGATATAATATTGAGTCATTAGCAGTTGCAGAAGTTGACGCGGTTAAAAATATTTCAAGAATAACAATTGTTACTACAGGAACGCCTCAAGTAATTGACCAAATAAGACTTCAATTAACTAAATTAGTGCCCGTTCATAAAGTTGCTGAGTTTAAAAGAGAAGACAAAGATGTAATATTTAAGGAAATGGCTTTATTTAAGGTAGTAGGCAAAAGAAATAAAATTGAAAAATGCTTAAATGCTTGTAAAAAATTTAATCCCGTAATATTAGATGAAACAAAATCTTCAGCAGTAATTCAAATAACTGCTCTAAGAAGAGAGATAGATGTAATGAATAAAAAATTAAAGCCTTTGGGACTTATAAGTACTTCGAGAACAGGGGCAGTGGCTATGACCAGAGGTGCTAAAATATTTAATTAATTTAATAGGAGAGACGATATGAAAATGTTTTATGAAAAAGATGCGGATGTAAATCTGATTAAGAGTAAGAAAGTTGCTATTTTTGGTTATGGAAGTCAAGGTCATGCTCATGCATTAAACTTAAAGGATAGTGGAGTAAAAGATATTGTTGTAGCTTTAAGAGAAGGTTCATCGAGCGCAGCAAAAGCAGAGTCAAAAGGTTTAAAAGTAATGAATTTGTCTGATGCTGCTGAGTGGGCTGATGTAGTAATGATACTAACACCAGATGAATTACAAGCAGAAATTTATAAAAATCATATTGAACAAAGAGTAAGAGAAGGAACAAGTATTGCCTTTGCTCATGGGCTAAATGTTCATTATGATTTAATTAAAGCTAGAAAAGATTTAGATGTTTTTATGGTTGCTCCGAAAGGCCCTGGTCACTTAGTTAGAAGTGAATATGAAAAAGGAGGTGGAGTACCTTGTTTATTTGCTGTTCATCAAGATGGTTCAGGAAAAGCAAGAGATTTAGCTTTATCTTATGCTTCTGCAGTTGGTGGAGGAAGATCAGGAATTATTGAAACTACATTCAAAGATGAAGTTGAAACAGATTTATTTGGTGAACAAACTGTATTATGTGGAGGTTTGGTTGAGCTAATTAAAAATGGTTATGAAACTTTAGTTGAAGCAGGATATGAACCAGAGATGGCATATTTTGAGACTGTCCATGAAGTTAAATTGATTGTTGATTTAATTTATGAAGGTGGAATTGCGAACATGAATTATTCTATTTCAAATACTGCTGAATATGGCGAATATCAATCTGGACCAAGAGTAGTGAATAAAGAAGAAACCAAAAAAAGAATGAAAGAAGTTTTGGCTGAAATTCAATCTGGAAAATTCACTAAAGAGTGGATGGATGAATGCAAAAATGGTCAAAAAAACTTCCTTGCTACTAGAGCTAAATTAGCAGAGCATCCTGTTGAAAAAGTTGGTGCAGAACTAAGAGCTATGATGCCTTGGATAGGTAAGAAAAAATTAGTTGATAGCGATAAAAGTTAAATTTTATCAGTAAATTATTACTACTATAATTTAATTATTTCACTTATACTTTTTTAAATAAATTTTAAAAACGAGGGAAATAATGAAGACTAAAAATATAGTAAGGATACTATTATCATTAGTTATAGTATTCGGATTTTCTTCAGCATGGGCAAAAACTATTAAATGGTCTATGCAAGGAGACAGTTTAACACTAGACCCACATGCACAAAATGAGGGTCCAACTACACAAGTATCTAGACAAGTTTACGAAGCTTTAGTTCAAAGAGGTTTGGATATGAAAATAGGTCCTGCTTTAGCAACAAAATGGAAAGCTACAGATCCAAATACTTGGATTTTTACTTTGAGAGAAGATGCTAAGTTTTCAGATGGTTCTGGGATGACATCAGCAGATGTTGTGTTCAGTATATTGAGAGCTAAGCAAAGAACATCTGACTTTAAAGAATATATTAGCACCATTTCTAATGTTGAGGCAGTTGGAGATTACGCAGTCAAAATAACAACAAGCAAACCAAATCCTATTCTTTTAAACCAGCTATCAAACATTTTTATAATGTCTAAAGCTTGGTCAGAGAAAAATTTTGCAATGTCACCACAAAACTGGGATGCAGGTCAAGAAACATTTTCTGCTACTAATGCATTAGGAACTGGTCCTTTCAAAATTACATTGAGAGAACCTAATACAAAAACGGTGTTTAAAAGAAATAAACACTGGTGGGGTGAAATGAAAGATAAGAGTGTAACTCAAATCGAATTAATGCCTATTAAAAATGCAGCGACTAGAGTTGCAGCTTTATTATCTGGTGAGATTGATTTAGTTACTGATGCTCCTGTCCAAGACTTAAAAAGAATCGGATCTTCTTCAGGTCACAAGGTTGAAAGTACAGCTCAAATGAGAACAATTTTCTTAGGCATGGATCAAGCAGCTGACAAATTAAGAACTGGTAATACAGGTGATAATCCATTTAAGAAAAAAGCAGTAAGACAAGCTCTTTATCAAGCAATTGATATTGAAGCGATCAAGAAAAAAGTTATGAGGGGCTTAAGTGAACCAGCAGGAATTATAACTTTCCCAGGTGTAAATGGATATACAGCTGATCTTGATAAAAGATTACCTTACGATGTTAATGCTGCAAAAAAACTTTTAGCTGATGCAGGTTATCCTAATGGTTTTGATGTTGAACTTAGATGTCCTAACGACAGATATGTAAACGATGAAGCAATTTGTACTGCTGTTGTTGGTATGTTAGGTAAAATTGGAGTTAATGTTAACTTATTCGCTCAAACTAAAAGTAAACACTTCAAAGAGCTTAAAGATGATCAAGGTGATTTCTATATGCTAGGATGGGGTGTTCCAACTTTAGATAGTCACTATGTTTTCCATTATTTATATGAAACTGGTGCTAGCTGGAACAAAGTTAACTTTAGTAATGCAGAAGTTGATGCTGCAATTAGAATTATGGAAGGTGAAGTTGATTTAGATAAAAGAAATGCTGCAATTGCAAAAGCTTGGAAAATTGTAAAAGATGATATTTCTTATCTTCCTTTACATCACCAAGTAATTTCTTGGGCATCTAAAAGCAATGTTGATGTTCCTATCAGACCGAATAACGAACCGTTATTCAGAACTGCTAGTTTTAACTAATTAAAAATTATTACAAGCCCTTTAAAAATTTAAAGGGCTTGTAAGTTTAAACTTTCACAAATTGATAAAATATTTTTTTAAGAGGCTGTTTCAATCTGCTTTGGTGATGTTGGTTGTCGCCTTTGTATCCTTCTCATTATTTAATTTTGTTGGAGATCCAATTAATAACATGGTTGGAGAAGAGACTTCTGATGAGGAAAGAGCTGAATTGAGAGAAACATTAGGTTTGATGGATCCAATACACGTTCAATTTTCGAGATTTATAGTTAATGCTTCTAAAGGTGAGTTTGGAATTTCATATCAATTAAGAAGACCTGTTTCAGAATTAATAGTTGAAAGATTGCCTGCAACTATTGAACTTGTGGTTATTTCAGCATTAATTGCACTTATAACCGGTACATTGTTGGGAGTTTATACAGGTATAAATCGAAAAGGTTTTTTAAGTGATTTTGTCTTAGCAATCTCCTTGCTGGGGGTTTCGCTCCCCACATTTGTAATTGGTATATTATTTATATATTTATTTGCAGTAATCTTAGGAATATTGCCTTCTTTTGGAAGAGGAGAAGTTGTTGATTTAGGTTTTTGGACCACAGGTTTTTTAACAGTTTCAGGACTTAAAGCAATTATACTTCCTTCAGTAACATTAAGCCTTTTCCAAATGACTTATATCATCAGACTTGTACGAGCAGAGATGATGGAAATATTACAAACAGATTATATTAAATTTGCGCGTGCTCGAGGCATTAGTGAAAATAGTATTAAATATAAACATGCATTAAAAAATGGATTGATACCTGTAATAACTATAGCTGGAATAAATATTGGAACTTTAATTGCGTTTTCAATTATTACTGAAACTGTTTTTCAATGGCCTGGCATGGGCTTCTTATTTATTCAAGCTGTACAATTCGTCGATATACCAATCATGTCAGCTTATCTAGTATTTATTGCTTTTGTTTTCGTAATGATAAATTTTATAGTTGATATTCTTTATTATCTAATTGATCCAAGAATAAGAGTTAAAGGAGATACTGCAAGTGGATAACAAATCTATAAGTACTTGGGAGAGAATAAAAGATAGTGATGTTTATCATAGCTTTATTAAATCTCCTACTGCAATTGTCTCATGTACTATTTTGTTTATAATTTTTTTCTGCTCTTTCTTTGTTGAGCTGATAACACCTTACAATCCTTTTGATCCATCCTCTCTCTCACTGATGGATGCATTCACACCACCATCATGGACAGAAGATGGTCTTGCTAAATTTATTTTAGGTACTGATGGACAAGGAAGAGATATGCTATCAACAATTTTGTATGGATGTAGGATTTCTCTAATTGTAGGTTTTTCTGCGATAATTTTTAGTTTAATCCTTGGAGTTGGATTGGGATTAACCGCTGGATTTTTTGGGGGAAAATATGAAATGATAGTAATGAGGTTAACCGATGTTCAGTTAACAGTACCAAGTATTTTGATGGCATTATTGGTTGATGGTATAGCAAGAGGATTAATCTCGAGAGAAATGCATGATGAAATGGCAATTTATGTTTTAATATTTGCAATCGGGATTTCAGAGTGGCCACAATTTGCAAGAGTTTCAAGAGCAGCAACTTTGGTCGAAAAAAATAAAGACTATGTTTCAGCATCAACAATAATCGGTGTTTCAAATATAATTATTATGTTTAAACATATTTTACCAAATATTTTAAGACCAGTGTTAGTAATTGGAACTATTGGTTTAGCTCTTGCTATTTTAGCTGAATCTACTTTAAGTTTTTTAGGAGTTGGTGTCCCTCCAACAACACCTTCTTTAGGGACATTAATAAGACTTGGTAATGACTTTTTATTTTCAGGAGAATGGTGGATAACTTTTTTTCCAGCAATTTTCTTAGTTATTTTAGCATTTTCAATAAATTTATTAGGGGATTGGATGAGAGATACTTTAAATCCAAAATTAAAAAAATGACATTTTTAAAAATAAATAATCTTAGCGTTGATTATCAAATGAGAAAAGAGACAGTTTACGCTGCAAAGAATGTAAATATTGAGGTTAATAAAGGAGAAATTTTAGGATTAGTTGGAGAGTCTGGATCAGGAAAAAGCACTGTAGGAAATGCTATTATAAATTTAATTGATGAACCAGGTAAGGTTTCTAGTGGCTCAGTTATTTTAGGCGATCTTAACATTCATGAAAATTCTGAAAGTATTGTAAAATATAGGGGAAATAAAATTGGATTGATATTTCAAGATCCTCAAACTTCACTTAACCCAATTCTTACAGTAGGCGAACAATTAATTGAAACAATTCAAACTCATCTTAAATTAAGCAAAGAAGAAGCAAAAAATAAATCTATAAATTTATTAAAAGAGGTTGGTATAAAAGATGCAGAGGCAAGATTTGATAATTATCCTCACCAATTCTCAGGTGGAATGAGACAGCGAGTAGTAATTTCTTTAGCTTTATGTTGTGAGCCAGAATTGTTAATTGCAGATGAGCCAACAACAGCATTAGATGTGTCAATTCAATCTCAGATTTTAGAACTTATTAAAAAATTAACTAAAGAAAGAAATCTTGCGGTTATCTTAATTACTCATGACATGGGAGTTATAGCTGAGACAGCTGATCGTGTAGCAGTTATGAAAAGTGGTAATTTAGTTGAAATTGGTGAAACTAAAAAAATATTAACAAGTCCACAAGAAAATTATACTAAAAGTTTAGTAAGTTCAGTTCCACCAACTAATAAAAAAATTTCAAGATTTGTAATAGTTGAAAAAGAAAACAACAATAAAAAAGAAAATAATATCAAAATATTAAATAGATGGTCAAAGAAAGAAATTATAAACCAAGATTTGGTAGAAATAAAAAATCTTAATAAAAGTTTTGATGATAATTTTTTTACCGAAAGTTCTAAAAATTCTGTGATGGCTGTTAATGATGTTTCGTTTGCAATAAAAGAGGGTGAATCTTTCGGCTTAGTGGGAGAAAGTGGGAGCGGAAAATCTACAATTGCTAAAATGATAGTAAATTTATTTAAACCTTCTTCTGGCGATATCTTCTTTGACAACGTTTGTATAACAAAAATTAAACAGAGATCTGAATTAATGAAATTCAGAAAACAAATTCAAATGATATTTCAAGATCCTTATTCTTCACTAAATGGAAGATTAAAAGTAAAAGATATAATTGCAGAACCAATTACACTTCATAATCCATCTATATCTTCTTTAGATTTAAATAATTATATTTATGATTTACTGGAGTCTGTGGAATTAACTCAAAAATCTGCAGATCGATATCCTCATGAATTTTCAGGAGGACAGAGACAGAGAATATCAATTGCAAGAGCTCTTGCCACACAACCAAGGCTTTTGGTTTGTGACGAACCTACTTCTGCTTTAGATGTAAGTATCCAAGCCCAAATATTAAATTTACTTAAAGATCTTCAAGAACAATTAAATTTAACAATTTTATTCATTAGTCACGACCTACCGGTTGTTAGACAAATGTGCGATAGAATTGGCGTCTTAAAAGATGGAAAATTATGTGAAGTTTCAAATACTGAGGACTTATTTTTAAAACCAACGCATGAATATACAAAAGAGCTTTTAAGGTTAATGCCTAAAATTGAGTCTATTTATAATTAATTTTATGTAAGCCTAAAATGGTCCATTAAAAGTGATTATCTAACTAATTATTTTGCAATCTCTCTCATAGATTGTATTATAGATTTTCTAAAAATTTTAGTTATGAGCAAAAAAGATAGAGTCTTTATATTTGATACTACTATGCGTGATGGTGAGCAATCGCCAGGCGCATCTATGAGTTTAGAGGAAAAAATTCAAATCGCCAGAGTGTTTGATGAATTAGGTATCGATATTATTGAAGCAGGTTTTCCTATAGCTTCACCAGGGGATTTTGAAGCTGTTTCAGAAGTAAGTAAAATTTTAAAAAATTCTATACCTGCGGGACTTTCAAGACATTCAGTAAAAGATATTGATAGAGCTTATGAAGCTTTAAAACATGCACCAAGATTTAGAATACATACATTTATTTCTACAAGCCCGTTACACATGAAGCATAAATTAAATATGTCTCCAGAAGATGTTTATGAATCAATTGGAAAACATGTTGCTTATGCAAGAAAATTTACTGATGACGTTGAGTGGTCTTGTGAAGATGGAACAAGAACTGATATGGATTACATGTGTAAAACTGTAGAGCTTGCAATTAAAAATGGAGCTACAACAATTAATATTCCTGATACAGTTGGTTACACAATACCATCAGAGTTTACAAAAATTATAGAAACTTTATTAAATAAAGTTCCAAACATAGATAAAGCGATTTTATCTACTCATTGTCATAATGATTTAGGTTTGGCAGTGGCCAATTCATTAGCTGGAGTTCAAGCTGGAGCAAGACAAATTGAATGTACAATAAACGGATTAGGAGAAAGAGCAGGAAATGCTGCTCTTGAGGAAGTTGTCATGGCTATTAAAACAAGACCTGATTTAATGCCATACGAAACTGGAATTAATACAACACTTTTAAGCAAAGCTTCAAAAATTGTTTCAAATGCAACAGGATTTCCTGTTCAATACAATAAAGCTATCGTTGGAAAAAATGCTTTTGCTCATGAAGCAGGAATTCATCAAGATGGAATGTTAAAAAATAGACAAACTTATGAGATAATGACACCTGAAAGTGTAGGGGTTAAGCAAACATCATTAGTGATGGGTAAACATTCTGGGCGACATGCATTTAAAGATAAATTAAACAGTCTAGGTTATCCAGATTTAACTGATGATGTAGTAGGTAACGCATTTGCAAAATTCAAAGTCTTAGCAGATAAGAAAAAACATGTTTACGATGAAGATATTATTGCCTTAGTAGATGATAGTTTAATTGTAGATAATAAAGTGAGTGCAATTACTCTTAAATCTTTAAAAGTTTTTGCTGGAACAGGAGAACCACAAAAAGCAGAAATGACTTTGGATGTTTACGGTGATGTTAAAAATGCAACAGAAACTGGAGATGGTCCAGTGGATGCAATATTCAAATGCATTAAAACTTTATATCCTCATGATGTTAACTTACAGCTTTATCAAGTTCATGCAGTTACAGAAGGAACAGACGCACAAGCAACAGTAAGTGTAAAAATAGAGGAAAAGGGCAAAACAACTGTAGGTCAAGCAGCAGATACAGATACTTTGGTTGCATCAGCAAATGCTTACATAAATGCATTAAATAAAATGATAATCAAAAGAGATAAAACAGCTCCAATGGAGCAAGAAAGTCAGAAAGTAAGAGGGATATAATGGGATTATTTGATAGTGTTAAAAAAATATGGAGCCAAGATATGGCTATTGATCTTGGAACAGCAAACACACTTGTTGTTTTAAAAGGTCAAGGGGTGGTTTTAAATGAACCTTCAGTTGTTGCTATAGTTGATCAAGGCGGAAAAAAAAATGTATTAGCTGTTGGAGATGAAGCAAAAACAATGCTTGGAAGAACGCCTGGAAACATAAGTGCAATTAGACCTTTAAGAGATGGTGTTATAGCAGATTTTATAGTTACCGAAGAAATGATTAAACATTTTATTAAAAAAGTTCACAAAGGAAGTACATTTGCTAATCCTAGAATTTTAATTTGTGTACCAACTGGCTCAACACCAGTTGAAAGAAAAGCAATTCAAGATAGTGCTTTAGCAGCAGGTGCAAGAAGAGTTCAGTTAATTGAAGAACCAATTGCAGCAGCTATTGGAGCAAATCTACCAATTTCTGAAGCAACTGGTTCAATGATTGTAGATATTGGCGGTGGTACAAGTGAAATCGCTGTAATGTCTTTAGGTGGATTAGTTTACTCTAAATCTTTAAGAGTTGCGGGTGACTCAATGGATACCGCAATCGTAGATTATATGAGAAAAGAATATAATTTATTAATTGGTGATACTACTGCTGAAAAAATAAAAAAAGAAATGGGAACAGCTGTACCAACAGGAACAAATACTTATCCAGTTAAAGGAAGAGATTTAAGATCAGGTACGCCTAAGGAAGTAAATATTACAGAAGAAGATACTGCAGAAGCGCTAAACGATATTATGAAACAAATGGTTGGTGCAATTAAAGATGCGCTGGAAAATACTCCACCTGAGTTGTCAGCTGATTTAGTTGATATGGGATTAACTTTAACAGGTGGTGGTGCTTTGTTAAAAAATATCGATAAAAGGTTTTCTAAAGAAACAGGTTTACCAGTTCATATAGCAGATGATCCATTATCTTGTGTAGCTGTCGGTACAGGTAAAGCTTTGGATCAGGAAGAAACTTTTTCTACTATGTTATCTGAATATTAGGAAAAATGGCTACCGGCAGAGATGATTTTGTAATTGCCATTAGGTCAGCTTTTTTAAAAAAAAAAGATAAGCAAAAATTTTCTTTACTAACTTTAATTGTTTTATCAATTTTTGTAATTGTTCTAAGTAATTTAAACTTTAAAGCAATACAATTTGTTAAATTAGGAATTAATGAAGTAATTTATAGATCATCTCATATTGCATCAATCCCAGAAAATAAATTAAAAGAATTAACATCAAAATTCAAATCACATATGGATTTGTATGAAAGTCATCAGAAAGAATTAATTAAAATAGAAAATTCTGACCAACTTAAATTACAAAATGAGTTTTTAATTGAAGAAAATGAAAAGCTTAGAGAGTTACTTGACGAAAGTATAAATTCTGAAGAAATTTTTGCCAGAGTTTTAATTGATAAAGACAGCCCATATTTAAAATCAGTAGTATTAAATAAAGGCACAAAAGATAAAGTAAAAATTGGAATGGCTGTTATTGATGATGTTTACCTAGTTGGCCAAATAATTGAAGTAAATTATACTAATTCAAGGGCATTACTATTGTCTGATCTTAATAGTAAAATACCATCTGTTCTAGAGCCAGATGATATACAAGCTGTTATTTCTGGTACAGGAAGTGATTTTGGAAAAATTGAACATACCCAGGAGGACTATGCTCAAGGTTTTGAAAATAAAGATATTATTGCTTACACCTCAGGTCTTGGTGGTTTATTCAAACCCGGTATACCAATTGGAAAAATTGATAATATATCAGATGGAAAAATTAATTTTTTTTCTGATTTTACACAACTCAACTATGTAAAAATAGTTTCTTATAAAATAGGTGGAGAGGGATAATGTCGTCACTTAACAAAAGCTCTTTTTTAAAAATATTCTTATCTTATTCACCTTTGATAATGTTATTTTTTTCAGTATTTAATGAATTTGATTTTAATTACTTAAAACTTGATTATTTTGCTTTTAATTTTGTTCATTTATTAATTTTTTTCTGGACTTTAAGAAATCCTGATCAACTAGGCTACCTTGCAATTTTCTTTGCAGGTATAGTCAATGATGTTGTTATAGGGATACCAATAGGTATTAGTAGTTTTTGCTATCTTATTCTTTGTTCAGTAACAGCCTATATAAGAAATATTACTTTATCACCAAACTTTATGAAAGACTGGATATCATTATTATTTACAATTTTATTAATAAATTCAATTCAAATAATTATTTTGGATTTAGTCTTTTTAATTAAAGTTGATTACACTAATTATTTGATCAACTCAGGTTTTACTTTTTTATTTTATCCAATATTTTTTTTATTTTTTAATTTTTTAAACGAAAGAATTTCATATCAAACAAATGATTAAATCTAATTCAGGAATAAGAAAAACAGATGTAATTAATAGAAGGATGTTCATAATCGGAGCAGCAAAAATTATAGTTTTTGTTGGTATCGTTGCTCGTTTATTTTCTCTTCAAATAAACGAAAATAAAAAATATTTAACACTTTCAGACAAAAACAGAATTAGAGAATGGAAACTCCCACCTACAAGGGGAAATATTGTTGATTATTTTGGAAATGTAATTGCAGGGAATTTAAAAGTTTATCAATTACATATAATTCCAGAGCAAGTTGAGAATTTTAATTATTTATTAGTAAGATTAAAAAATCTTTTAAATCTAAGTGATAAAAGAATTGCAAGAATAAATAAATTAAAATCAGAACTGAAACCTTGGGATAGCATTATTGTTTCTGAAAATTTAAGCTGGAGTCAATTTGTAAAAATTAATAATTATTTATACGATCTTGTAGGCGTTAAACCTGTAATGACAATCTCCAGAAACTATCCATTTAACGATGTATACACACATGTTCTTGGTTATGTGAGTCAACCAAATGAAAAAGAAATTTTAGAAAATGAAATCATCCAAGAAAGATTTGTACCAGGAATGAAAATTGGAAAACTGGGCTTAGAGAAAAGACTTGAAAATCATTTAATTGGAACAAATGCCATACAAAGATATGAAGTTAATGCTTACGGCAAAAGAATTAATCAACTTGAACATCAAAAAGGTGAGCAAGGATCAAAAATACGTTTAACTGTAGATACAGAAATACAAAAAGCTTGTGGAGAATTGTTAAATCAAAAAGCAGGATCTATAAGTGTAATGGATATTTATACTGGAGATATAATAGCAATGTATTCATCTCCATCTTATAATCCTAATTTATTTCTCTTTGGAATAAGTAATGATGAGTGGCAATTAATTAGAAATAATCCATTAAAACCACTAATAAACAAAACCCTTTCGGGTCTATACTCACCAGGTTCAACAATAAAACCAATTGTTGCCCTATCTGCACTAGAAAACAACGTGGTTGATACAAAATTTAAAGTTAAATGCACAGGTAAAATGGAATTGTATGGACAAACATTTCATTGCTGGAAAGAAGAAGGACATGGTTGGGTAAGTTTAAAAAATGCTATGAAGCAGTCTTGTGATACTTATTTTTATGAAGTCGCAAGATTGTTAGGGGTAGATCGATTAAATAAAACAGCTGAAAAATTTGGTTTAGGAAAAAAAGTATTAGGTGATTATTTTGATAATGAAAAAAAAGGATTATTTCCCAATACAGTATGGAAAAAAAATAATCTTGGCAAAGGCTGGGTATTAGGTGAAACTTTAATCACAGGTATTGGTCAAGGTTATACACAAACAACACCTTTACAACTTTGTATGATGACTGCACAAATTGCAAATGGAGGATATGCAATAAAACCAAAAATAATTGTGGACAGTAATCCAATTTCTTATGAAGACGCAAAACAATCAATGGAAAGTGGGTTATTATTTGATGCCGGATCTGAGGAATTGTTAGACAAAAAGTTATTTAAAAACCAAAAAAATATTAAGATTGTTCAAGAGGCAATGTTTGCTTCAACCAATGAAAGATTTGGAACCTCTTATAAATCAAGAATTGATGATCCTAAATATCAATTTGCAGGAAAAACTGGAACAGCCCAGGTCAAGAGAATTAGCAAAAGAGAGAGGGAATTGGATTTGGAATTAGAGCAAATACCATACAAAGATAGAGATCATGCTTTGTATGTCGCTTATGGCCCATATGTTAACCCGCGATATGCGCTTAGTATAATTGTTGAGCATGGTGGTTCGGGAAGTAAGGCGGCAGCACCAATTGCAAAAAAATTATTTAAATTAATCATCGATAGACATGATTTAAGAAATAAACAATCAAATTTTGAGAGGATTACCGTTTAAATGTTTCAGCACGATAGATTGAGTAATGAGATTACATTATTTCAAAAAATAAAAAACTTAGATTATATATTATTGATTTCTATCATCCTTCTTTCTGTATTAAGTGTTTTTGTTATGTATTCTACAGACGGTGGTGAAATACTTTTTCATACAAAAAATCATTTTGTAAAACTTGCAGTTTTTTTTCCTTTAATGATATTTGTGGCTTTCTTTAATATAAAATTTTGGCATAACTTTTCTTATATAATCTACTTTATAGTAATACTTTTATTAATTTATGTTTCATTTTTTGGAATAAAGTCCTCTGGTTCACAAAGATGGATGGATCTTTATTTATTTGTTCTACAACCTTCAGAACTTATGAAAGTAGCAATCATAATGTGTCTTGCAAAATACTTTCATAGAATAAAAATAGAAAATGTTAATTCATTTACTAGTATAACTATTGTTTTATCGATTATAATAATTCCAATAATTTTTGTAATTTCTCAACCTGATCTTGGTACATCTATATTAATTGCTTTAAGTGGATTAATTATTTTGTGGTTAGGAGGAGTAAAAATAAAGTACTTTATTTACTCATTTATTACTTTTTTGATTTCGTTACCTTTTATAATTTCATTTCTTAAACCATACCAGAAACTAAGAATATTAACTTTTTTAGACCCAGATAGAGATCCCTTAGGTGCTGGATATCAAATTATACAATCAAAAATAGCAATAGGTTCAGGTGGCCTTAATGGGAAGGGTTTTTTAAAAGGCACCCAAAGTTATTTGGATTTTTTACCTGAAAAACATACAGATTTTATATTTACTTTATTTTCAGAGGAGTTTGGTTTTATAGGTTCTGTTGGTCTTTTGATATTATACTCAATAATAATTTTTAGAATTTTACGAATAGGATCTATTTCAAGAAGTAACTTTGCTAGACTTTTTTGTTTTGGTTATGCGTTTGCAATATTTATTTATATTGTTGTAAACTTATCTATGGTTCTAGGTTTACTACCTATAGTTGGTTCTCCATTACCAATAATGTCCTATGGAGGTTCTTCAATGTTAGCTACAATGATTGGCTTTGGCATAGTTTTGAGTGCTAAAATCAATCATAAACAAATGATTGCATAATAAAATTTAAATTTGCATAATTTGTCACTCTGATAAATTAATTTTTACTTGTATAACAATTTCATGAATAAAAATCTTAAAGTAGGAATAGTTGGAGCAGGAATTCAAGGTGTATCTAATGCTTTGTTTCTTCAAAAAAAAGGTTTCAATGTAACTATTTTTGACAGAGACAACCCAGGTAGCCAAGCCGCCTCTTATGGTAATGCAGGTCACTTTTCACCTTATGCGTCTCTTTCTTTAAATAGAACCGACGTTCTAGCAGACGTGCCTGCAATGTTGCTTAGTTCCTCAGGTCCACTTGCTTTAAAATGGAATTATGTTCCTAAAATGATTCCATGGTTTGTAAAATTTATAATGAATACTACTAAAACTAAGATGATGCATACTGCTAAAAATATGCACCAAATTTTAGATCTAGCTTTACCTGCATATGATGAATTATTTGAAGAGATAGACCTAGAAGGTTTGGTTGAAAACAAAGGAATTCTTTATATCTGGAATGATAAAGATTTAAAAAGTAGAGAATTAGAAATTAAAGTTAGAGATGAACTAGGTGTTGAACAACAATTGGTCACTAAAGCAGAAATACACGATCTTGAACCACATATTAAACCATTTTACCATGCAGGCGTTTATTATCCTTATGCGAGACATGCAAGAAATCCGAAAAGAATTCTTTTAAAACTATTTGATTTATTTTTGCAAAAAGGTGGAAAATTTAACAAAGTAAATATAAAAGATATTAATTTTGATGAAGAAAAACCAGTTTTTAAAACTGAAACTCAAAGTTACGTTTTTGATAAAGCAGTAATAGCGTGTGGTGCTTTTTCAAAAAAATTAACAGATAATCTTGGTGAAAAAATACCTTTAGATACAGAGCGTGGATATCATGTTCATTTTAAAAATTGTGACCATTTATTAAGCAGACCTGTGATATTTTCTAACCGTGGATTTGGAATTACACCAATGGAACAAGGTTTAAGAGTTGTTGGAACTGTAGAATTTGGCGGATTAGATAATCCATTATCTAAATCAAGAGTTAAAAATTTGATAAATAATGCAAAATATATGCTTGGTGATTTACCCGAGCATGAGGATGAATGGTTAGGATTTAGACCAACTTTACCAGATTTTTTACCTGTTATGGGACCATCAAAAAATCATAAAAATATTTATTATTGTTTTGGGCATCATCATTTAGGATGGACTTTAGGTCCAATTTCTGGAAAGATTGTTTCAGGGATGATAGCGAACGAAAATACAAATTTAGATTTAAAACCTTATAGTTCGCTTAGATTTAGTTAAGTGACTAAAGATAATAATTTTTTAGCCTATTTATATCTATTTTTAACTGTAACTTTCTGGGCAGGAAATTTTGTAGTAGGTAAACTTGCAAGTTTTTATGAAGTTCCACCTTTTTCACTAAATTTTTACCGATGGCTTTTTGCTTGGTTGATTTTAGCACCTTTTACAATTCCTGAAATATTAGAGAAAAGAAACTATATAATTAAAAACTATAAGATTTTCATTGTTTTGGGAGTTACTAGTATTACAATATTTAATTCAATTGTTTATTACTCATTAAATTTTACTCAGGTGATTAGTGGAGTTTTAATGATTTCAACGATACCTGTGATGATCATGTTATTTTCTTCAATTTTAAAAATTGAAAAGACAAATATTTTTCAAATTATAGGGGTAGTATTTTCTTTTGCTGGTGTAATTATGATTATTACAAAAGCAAATTTGGAAATATTAAAAAATTTAGATTTCAATAAAGGTGATATTACCATGGTGATAGCAATGTTCTCATGGGCTTTATATTCTACATTGTTAAAAGGAAAAAAATATGAATTAACTCAAATATCATTACTTCAAGTAGTAATTACATTTGGTTTAATATTTTTGATACCAGTTTATTTTATTGAATATCAAATTGGATTTAGAATTAACTTAGAATTACCATTTATTTTAATTCTATCTTATGTAGTTTTGTTTCCAGGTTTGGCATCTTTTATTTTATGGATAAAAGGAATATCTATGATTGGTGCTAATCGATCTGGTGTTTTTTTACACCTAATGCCAATTTTGAGCGCAATAATGGCGATGATTTTTTTTAGTGAAAAATTTATGTTTTATCATATTTTAGGCGCTTGTTTTATTATTACAGGAATATTGTTATCAAATAAGAAAGTTAAAAATGCTTAAAGTTGCTATATTAGATGATTATCAAAATGTTGCTCAACAATTTGTAGATTTAGAAAAACTGTCTGGGAAATATGAATTTAAGATTTTTAGCGAACCTTTTTTAGACGAAGCAGACGCAATTGATCAGTTAGCTGATTTTGAAGCTTTGTTAATAATGAGAGAAAGAACTCCAATTACAAAAAATTTAATTGATAATTTAAATGATTTAAAGTTTGTAATCACAAGTGGATTACGTAATAGATCTATTGATTTAGAGGCCGCTAAGAAAAGAAAAATTATAGTTTGTGGAACAGATATAAATATCAACCCAACGCCTGAATTAACTTGGGCATTAATTCTTGGCTTGGCAAGAAACTTTAAAGAAGAGTTCGATAATATGTATCAAGGATATTGGCAAACAACTATAGGGGTAGAATTAAAGGGAAAAATTTTAGGTTTAATTGGATTAGGCAGGGTAGGCAGTGAAGTCGCTAAAATTGGAAAGGCTTTCGGTATGCAAGTAATGGCTTGGAGTGAAAATCTTAACTTAGATAAGTGTAAAGAATTAGACGTACTACCTTGCAGTAAAGAAGATTTAATTACAAATTCTGATGTTCTTTCAATTCATGTTCAAGGAGGTGAAAGATATAAAGACTGCATTACTTTAAAAGAATTAGATAAAATGAAAAAAACAGCTTTTTTGATAAATACGTCTCGTGGACCTATTGTAAATGAGGATGATTTAATTATCGCTTTATCAACTAATGTAATTGCTGGTGCAGGAATTGATGTATATGAAAAAGAGCCTTTACCTGAAAATAATAAGCTTAGATTTTTACCAAATGCATTGCTCACTCCTCACATTGGTTATGTTACAGCTGAAAATTATAGTATTTTTTATAATCAAATGATTGAAGGATTAGAGGCTTGTGTAAATGGAAAGCCTATCAGAGTTCTAGAGTAAAAATGGAACTACCTGTTGTTAATCACGAGGATTATTTTGCTAAAATTGGTGATGATCACAAATTTCCAATAAATAAATTTGGTGAACTTGCAAAATACTTAATCCAAAATAAAATAGTAAAAAAATTTCACAAACCATCACCTTGCTCATTTGAAACATTAAGCTACGCACATGCCAAAAATTATATTTCAGACATTAAAAATAAAACTTTAAGTAAAGAGGGAATAAAAAAAATTGGATTTCCACTTGTTGATAGTGTTGTTCAAAGATCGTTAGTTGCTACAGGCGGCACTGTTTTAGCATCTAAACTTGCAATCAATTATGGCATATCATGTAATACTGCTGGAGGTAGCCACCACGCAAGTTATGATGGAGGAGCGGGCTATTGTGTATTTAATGATGTTGCAGTTGCGTCACATTACTTACTTAATAGAGGTCTTGCTAATAAAATTTTAATTGTTGATTTAGATGTTCATCAAGGAAATGGTAATTCAGAAATTTTTAAAGATAATAGAAGTGTATTTACATTCAGTATGCATTCTAAAACTAACTATCCAGCAAAAAAATCAAATAGTGATTTAGATGTGGAGCTCGAGGATAATTTAGAGGATGATGTTTATATCAAAACACTTAAACATTATTTAAATGAGTTAAATCAAGAAAATTTTGATTTCATTTTTTACATAGCTGGTGTCGATATTCATTTTAACGACAGATTAGGGAAATTAAAAATTTCTGATGAGGGTATTAAATTAAGAGATGAGCTAGTAGTAGAAAACTTTTTTTCTAGACGAATACCATTTTGTGGGGTTTTGGGCGGTGGTTATAATAAAGATTTTAAAAAACTTGTTGAATTACATTCAATGTTACATCAATCTTGTGCTAAATATATAGGATCATGACAAAAAAAATAAATCCAAATTTAACTGCTGAGCAAAAATTAATTTTATTCGAGGAAGGTACTGAGCGTGCTGGATCAAGTGAACTTAATCATGAAAAAAGGGAAGGAAGTTTTCATTGCGCAAACTGTGGTGAAAAATTATTTGATTCAAAAACAAAATATGAGAGTGGATCAGGCTGGCCTTCTTTTTATGAATCTTTACCAGACGTATTTGAAACAAAAACAGATCACCACATAGGTTATGAAAGAACCGAATATCATTGTAAAAAATGTGGAGGCCATCATGGGCATATATTCGATGATGGACCTGATCCTACAGGAAAACGATTTTGTAACAATGGGGCATGTTTAGTTTTTAAACCTAAGAGCTAAATATAATGTTCGAAAATATTGATATTAAAAAAGTCAAAGAGGAACTCAGAAATCACTCAAAAAATTATAGAGAAAATTTTGCTAAAATTGAAAAATTTATAGAAGCTGAAATACAAGAAATACTAAATTTCAAAAAAAACAATAAATCCATAATTCCAGAAATTAGTATTAATGAAATAGATCTAAACAAAACAAGAGTAATAGAAGATATAAAAAAAAGAGGGTGTGTAATAATCCGAGATGTTTTTGAAGACAAATTTATTGAAAATTTAAATCTTCAATTAGAAAAGTATATTGACGAAAATAATTATTATGAAGATCAAAAGAAGAAAGCTGATCTAGATAAATATTTTAGTGACCTTAAATCAGGCAAACCTCAAATATTCGGTCTTTATTGGTCCAAAGCACAAATAGAAATTAGACATTCAGAGCAAATGGCTAAAGTAAAAAAATGGCTAAATAATCTTTGGGTTTATAAAAATGAAGAATATGAGGTTTTTGATCCTAATAAAGAGTTATCTTATGCAGATAGAGTTAGAAGAAGAGAGCCAGGTGATGATACTTTGGGTCTTTCTCCTCATTGCGATGCCGGATCTATTGAAAGATGGACTGATAGTCATTATCAAAAAATTTATAGAGATATATTTTCTGACAACTTTGAAAAATATAATCCATTTGAAGCAAAATATAGAGATAAAACAATAGAGTTTGAGTCTCCTGCAGTTGCACATGTTTTTAGAACTTTTCAAGGTTGGACAGCTTTAACAGAACAAGGTCCTAACGATGGAACTTTACAATTAATACCAATTGCTAAAGCAATGACATATATTTTAACAAGAGCATTGCAAGATGATGTTCCTGAAAATGAATTGTGTGGATCAAAACTTGGTAGAGCATTATCTGTAAATAAAGATTATCATTCATTACTTTTAAAAGGTTTGGTTTCAATTCCAAAAATGAAACCAGGGGACACAGTTTGGTGGCATCCAGATGTTGTTCATGCCGTTGAAGACAAACATTCAGGAAAAAATTATTCTAATGTTGTTTACGTTGGTGCAACACCTTATTGTAAAAAAAATCTTGATTATACAATAAAACAATCAAAAAAATTTCTAGAAGGTAAAAGCCCACCAGATTTTTCTGCTGAAGATTATGAAATAAATTATAAAGGAAGAGTTAAGTTAGAAGATTTAAGTTTATTAGCAAAGAAACAGTTAGCTTTAGAGGAATGGAGTTAATTGTTTAAAAGATCTTGAAGTTTATTTTCTTTTTCTAAAGCTCTAACCTCATCATAACCACCAATATGTTGGTCATCAAAAAAAATTTGTGGAATAGTTCTTTTGCCATTAGCTTTTTTAATCATTTCATCCATTGCACCATCTATTTTTGAAATATCAATTTCATTATAGGGAGCATTATTTCTAGCCAATAATCTTTTTGCTGCCTCACAATAATTACATAGTGGGCCTGTATACATCGTAATTTTTTTCATGAACTATAGATAGTCACCTTTTTTAATTTTACTAGCTATTTCTTTTCTAGAATATTCAAATTTTTTTCGATGTTTTATACTTTTTTGATTTACTCTTTTTCTCCATAACCTGAAAGAGGATGGTTTTAGAGATCTTCGCATAATTTTAATTACATCAGATTCTTTCTTCCCAGTTTTTTTTTCGATTTCCTCAAAAGTGATCCTATCTGCCCAGGCTGCCCAAATGATCCAATCGGGATCGTCCATTTTGGGCTCTGGGTTTTTGACTCTAGTAACTGGTCTGTGACCTTTTTTTTTCATAAATCCTTTATATTTGAAAAAAAAATTTAATGCATTTTTTTTAGCCTCTGATATTATGTATCAGATAGTCCTTCTTAGCCATCTTTAGCTCCCGGTTTTTAAGGACTATCTTTTTTTATGCTCCCCTTAGATTTCATACTTTATCTACAGATAATAATTTTTTTATTCATTACACCTGGAACTCCTAGAGTTGTGATTATCTCTTATTCAATGAATTATGGGGTGGGAAAATGTGTTTGGTCGGCATTAGGGGATGTAACAGCAAACTTTATTCAAGCAACATTAGTAATATTTGTAATAGGATCTTTTTTTTCTGAGAACTCAACAATATTAAATATATTTAAATGGATAGGAGTAATTTATATTTTATATCTTGCTTACGATATTTATAAATCACGTCCAAAAACTATTTCAAGTGAAGGAGATATAAAAAAAAGTAACTTATCTTTCTTTAGAGATGGTTTCTTAGTGGCCGGAACAAGTCCAAAAGCTTGGATGTTTTTTCCTTTTATATTTCCCCAATTTATTGACTTTAATTCAAATTTATTGGCACAATTTGTAATTTTAATTACAACTTACATTGTTTTAGACTTTTTATCTTTGATTGGTTACGCAATGCTTGCACAGAAATTAATTAAGTGGATCACTGCAAACCCAAAAACAATTAATACAATTTCTGCGAGTGTTTTAGTAATTATTGCTGGAATAATTGTTATAACTCAACAATATTAAATCATTTTTGGTCTTTATTGCTACTTGCATTAAATAAAATTTCTTTATTTAATAATTACATAATTAATTAATTAAAGAGGAAATAAAATGAGATTAAATAAAATAATTTTAAGTTTTGTTTCTGCATTAGTAATTTTATTTTCAACTTCTGTTGCATCTTTTGCAAAAGTAGTTGGTGACAAAATTATTTTAGGTGCTGCGATTTCCTTAACTGGTAAATACTCATCTAATGGTGTTCATACTCAAAATGGTTACAACATGGCCGTTGATAGAATTAACAGCATGGGTGGTGTTAAAGTTGGTGGAAAGACTTATAAGTTTGATATTATTTATTACGATGATGAGTCAAACCCTAAGAGAGCTGCACAGCTTGCAGAAAGATTAATATCACAAGATGGTGTTGAGTTTATGCTTGGCCCTTACAGTTCTGGTTTAACTAAAGCGATTGCGCCAGTGACTGAAAAATATGGTGTTCCAATGGTTGAAGCAAATGGTGCATCTAGATCTTTGTTTACAAAAGGTTACAAATATCTATTTGCTGTATTAGCTCCAGCTAACCTATATCTTGATGTTGCTATCGAAACAGCGGTTGAGTTAAATGGTGGAAAACCAGTAAGAATTGCTCAAGCGTTTGAACAAGATGCTTTTTCACAGGACGTTAGATTAGGTATTTTAGATGCTGCAGAAAGAACTGGTTCTAAAATCATAATCGACGATAAATTGCCTAAAGAGCTAAATGATATGGCTGCTACTTTGGTTAAAGTAAAACAAATGAAACCAGATGTACTTGTTGTATCAGGTCACACAAAAGGTGCGTTAACTGCGATCAGACAAATTGCTGAAATGAAAGTTGATGTTCCAATGCTAGCTATGACACACTGTGATGCAGCTAAGCTATCTAAACAGCATGGTAAAAATTCACAGTATGCACTTTGTGCTTCTCAATGGCACAAGTCACTAACTTATAAAGATGATTTCTTTAAAGATGGTATGACTTATGCTGCAGACTTTGAGAAAGAGTTTGGATATGATCCACCTTACCAATCTGCTGAATCTTCAGCTGCTTTATTGGTATTCAAAGATGCATTTGAAAGAGCAAATTCTTTTGATCAAAAGAAAGTAAGAGATGCTCTTGCAGCTACAAATATGCAAACATTCTATGGAAATATTAAATTTGCACCTGGTGGTCAGAACGTTGACAAGCCAATGGTACTTTTCCAAGTAATGTGTGATGACGCTGGTAAGTGTGAAAACAAAGTTGTTGCTCCATTAAAATGGGCATCAGCTAAGTTAATTCATCCAGTGCCAAAGTGGTCAGAAAGATAAAATAAAATATTAAAGCCCCCTAGTCATAGGGGGCTTTTTTTTATATAAACCAAAAAATATTTTTTATGGATTTTCTTGTATTTCAATACCCAATGATAACTGTTCAAGCTTGTTTGGATGGTATTTTGCTAGGTGTTTTGTTTGCATTGATTGCATATGGAATGGCACTTCAATGGGGAGTGATGAATATAATTAACATTGCACAAGGAGATCTTGTTATTTTAGGAGGATACATTGCATACTTCATGTATCTGTACGGTATTCATCCAGCATGGGGAGTAGTTGTTGCTCCAGTTATAATGTATTTTGTTGGTATAGCGATTTACAAACTCGTTATTAATAAAGTAGTAGATAGAGATCTATTTATCTCTATTTTAGCGACTTTTGGAATAAGTATTCTTTTCATGCAATTAATGAACTTTGCATTCGGTGCAGATGTTGTACTTGCAAACTCTGGTTACGGAACAACTATGTTGTTTGATAACAACGTTGTGTTGCCTAATTCAAAAATATTTTCAGCTTTTATAAGTATTTTGTTTGCAGTTTGTTTAGTAATTTACATGAAAAGATCTAAGCTTGGCCGAGCTATTAGAGCTACAGCTCAAAATGCAAGAGCTGCAAAGATTTTAGGGGTTGATACAGAAAAAGTTTATGCTGCAACATTTGGAATAAATGCTGCTCTTTGTGGTGTTGCTGGAGCATTAATTTCAATAACATTTACTATTCATCCTTATATGGGTTTACCATATACGATTAGATCTTTTATGATTGTGATTGTTGCAGGATTAGGAAACTTGCCCGGTGTTGCAATGTCAGGAATGGGATTAGGAGTTTTTGAAGAGTTTGCAGATTATATATTGGGTACAGAATTTAGAATTGGTTCAGTGTTTTTATTATTGGTTTTAATTCTAGTTTACAGAAGATTTAAACTTTCTAGAAAAAGAGAGTATTTAAAATGAGAAAAGTTAAAATTAATGATAACGAGGGGAAATCTATTGAAGTTGATATAGATGAATTTAAAAAGCATTTAGATGAATATCATTCATCAGGGTCAAGTGTTCATGATGAAGATGGCCATTATTTTACAGTAGATGAAAATTTCAGGGATAAAATTAATAACTTATATGAACAAAAATAATTTAATATTATACATAGGTATACTAATTTTTGGTTTAGCTGCTCCTTTTGTATTTCCAGCATTTAAAGTTCAATTATCAATTCTTTGTATATTGATTGTTCTTGCGATCACTTGGAATATTCAAGGGGGCGAAATGGGATATAACACTTTTGGAAATATATTATTTTATGGACTAGGAATGTATTTATGCGCCTCGGTTCAAGTTGGAATGTTTTTTCCATTAGCTGAATGGACCGAAAGTGGTGGTGAAAAAACATTTGTTCATACTCCAGCTCAATTTTTTCAAGGTATGGCTATGGGACTTGTCGTTGCTGCCGTGGTACCAACAATTGTTGCTGGCTTAATTGGATATGCAATTTTAGGATTAAGAGGTCACTATTTTGCTATTTGTACTCTAGGATTAGGTGTTGCTGCAGGTGAAATTTCCGGTGGAATTGAAATTATTGGAGCAGGTCAAGGTTTTACTACTCCCCCTTTTCCTAATGTAGGAAGTTTGGAAGCTAGAGGTGAATTTTTTTATTTTTTAAGTTTCTTAGTTTTGATCTTAACTTTTCTTGCTGTCAAAGCAATTTACTCTACAAGATTTAAATTAATTTTGAATGCTATAAGAGATAACGAAGATAAAGCAGAGGCGATGGGAATAGAGACTATGAAATATAAAATTATTGGTTGGATGATATCTGCTTTCTTCTGTGGTTTAGCAGGAGGTATTATGGGTGGTTTAGTTGGATACATAGACTCAACTGATGTTGCATTTGATGGAAGAGAAATGGGAGTGTTTATGGTTCTAATGGCTATATTAGGCGGTAAAGGAACTTTATGGGGACCAGTTATTGGAGCAACTGTATTTCATATATTTAAAGAAGGTTTTTGGACATTCTTCTTAGGTTGGCAGTATGTAGCTCTAGGAGTTTTGATTGTTGTAATTGTAATTTATTTCCCAGAAGGAATTATGGGGTGGCTAAGAGAAAAATATCCAGAACGATTTGGAGAAGTAGTTGATGAAGCAGACCGAAAGGCACAGGTAGAAATAAAATGAGTATTCTTGAAGTAAATAACGTTAGTAAATCTTTTGGAGGAGTAAAAGCTAATGTTGATATTTCTATGTCGGTTGAAAAAGGAAAAATAGTGGGATTAATCGGTCCGAATGGATCTGGAAAAACAACATTATTTAATTCTATTGTTGGAACTTATCCTATAGATCAAGGATCAATTAAATTTAATGGTAAGGAAGTATCTGAACTTCCAGTCCCAGTTATAGCTAAACTTGGTTTATTAAGAACTTTTCAACAAACAAGAATTTATGGAAAATTAAATTGTATAGATAACATGCTTATCAGTCATAAAGGTAGCGACGAAAGTGTATTAAAATTATTTTCAAAGATCCCACAGGAATTAACTGAAAAAGCAGAAAATTTATTAAATTTTGTTGGACTATATCAAAAAAGAAAATTAAGAGCTGGAGACTTATCTTTTGGACAACAAAAGCTTCTTGAGCTTGCTATGGCATTAATGAATGAGCCAGAAATGCTTTTGTTAGATGAACCTACTGCAGGAATTAATCCTACTTTGATCAATGGAATTATAGATAGATTAATAAAAGTAAATCAAGACTTTGGAATTACTCTTTTAGTTATCGAGCACAACATGAGAGTAATAATGCAATTAGCAGAGAATATTTTTTGTTTAGCTCACGGTAAAATGTTAGCTAATGGTTCGCCTGATGAAATTAAAAATGATAAGCGTGTTATCGATGCTTATTTAGGAGCTCAATAATGTCCAATCAATATGAAGTTTTAGGTAAAGCTCCAACACCAGAAGATTTAAAAAAACTTTCTCCAAATGAAATTCATTTAACAATTAAAAATTTAAGTGCTGGTTATGGAAAAATGGAAATTTTGCACAACTTTGATTTATTTATAAACAAAGCACAATCACTATGTTTAATTGGCCCAAATGGAGCAGGTAAATCTACAATTCTTCATTCAATTTATGGTTTTACAAATATTTTTTCAGGTCAAATAGAAATAGATGGAAAAGAAATTACTAATCTTACTCCAGCTGAAAAACTAAAGTCAGTTGGTATCGCATATATTTTACAAGATAATTCAGTTTTTCCAGACATGACAGTCGAAGAAAACTTATTAATGGGTGGATATATTAAAGATAAAACAGAAGAATCATTTCAAGAAGCAGAAAGAATTTTAGAAAAATATGAAAGATTAAGAAATAGAAGAAACCAACCTGCAAAAGTGCTATCTGGCGGTGAAAGAAGATTATTAGAAATATCTAGAGCTTTAGTTATGAAACCATCAGTATTATTGGTAGACGAACCTTCAATTGGTTTAGAACCAAGATACATTGATATGGTGTTTGAAATTTTAAGAGATCTTCAACAGAATGAAAAGAAAACTATAATTCTAGTTGAGCAAAATGCCAAAAAAGGTTTAGAGTTTGCAGATATAGGATACGTTCTGGTATCAGGACAAACTGCAATCGCCGGCAAAGGAGATGAGTTATTACAAAATCCAGATGTTGGCAGACTATTCCTTGGCGGTTAATGATTAATAAAAAAATTTTCTTTAAAGGATATAAATCAATTTTAGCATATGACAGTCCTGCAATTGCTTTGGGTTGTTGTTTTATTGCAATTGGTGCACTTCTTAAAAATTTAGGATTTAATATTCAGGAAAGTATTTTTTCAACAATGTTGACTTATGCTTTGCCAGGATCTTTAGTTATGGCAGAGTCTTTATTAGTTGGAGCATCACTCTTAAATATTTTTTTAGCAGTTTGGTTTGTAAATGCTCGTTTATATCCAATGGCTGTATCTTTATTTCCATTAATGATGCATAAAAACCAACCAAAATGGAAATATTACTTTTCCTGTCATTTTATAGCTGTATCCGCTTGGTTGATTATGAAAAGTAATTACAAATCAATTCCTAAAGAACAAAGAATTGATTATTGGATAGGAATAGGAAGTGCCACTTGGAGTGTTGCTGTCTTAGGTACATTTCTTGGTTTTTATTTTTCAGAATTTCTAAATAAAGAAATAATGATGGGTTTAGCAATTTTAAATCCTATTTATTTTTTATGCATGATGGTTGGAGCATCTAAAACAATTCAAATTACACTTTCAGTGATGTTAGGTTCAATATTAGGACCAATTTTTTATTTTTTTTCACCAGAGTGGTCAATTTTATTAGGAGGTGTAGTAGGTGGAACAGCAGCTTATCTAATTGGAGAAATAAATGTCAGTTAGTGTAGTTTATGCAATTTTGGTTACTTCACTTGCGACTTTTTTATCAAGGTTTCTTGGAGCTGTAAGTTCTCAAGGAATAAAAGAAACTTCAAAAATTTTTAAATGGTTTAATTGTTTAGCCTATGCAACTTTAGCTGCTTTGATAGCAAGAACAATCATTTTTCCTGTAGGAGTTTTAAATGAAGCAGGATATTTATTAAGACTTACTGTTGTTATCTTGTCCCTGGCAGTGTTTTTTGTTTCAAAAAAAAATTATGTATATCCAACAATTTTTTCTGCAGTCTGCATGGCTGTATTAGCAAGTTATTTTTAAATAAAATTGATTTATTATTTAAGTTAACCTAAAATTTCTTATGGAAAAAATATCTGGCATAGATGTGCAGGAGCACGAAAAATCAAAAAGAATTTTGAATATTAGATTAAAAGACGAAATAATTGAAAAACTAATTTTCCCCTTTAATAAATTTGATTTAACTGCATTAGAACTAAAACCATTTACAAGATTTACTATTGCTAAGAGTTTAGATGATTTAACAGGAAATAAACTAAGCAAGTTAATGAATTCCATTATAAGAGACAGATCTACAGGTTGCTTCATTATTGGCCCGAGTAATATTTCTTCGAAAATCAATGATAAATTTTTAGTCAAATTGTCTACAGCTGTTGCATACTTAATTGGCATTCCCAATCATGACTCTATGGCAGGAAAATATTATGCAAGGTTTCATGTAAAACATGAGGATGCAAGCGACTCATACTTAAGAAAAGCATACAGAAATATGGATCTTCATACTGATGGTACTTATGTAAAAGAGGTAACTGATTGGTTAGTAATGACTAAGTTAGAAGAAAAAAATGTTGAAGGTGGAGAAACGGCCATGCTTCATTTAGATGATTGGGAGCATTGTCATGAATTATCAAATGATCCAGTTGGTAAACAAAATTTTATTTGGGGATCTCCAAAAAGTAAAAATGTAGATTACAAAGTTGAACATCCAGTATTTTCATCAGATGAAAAAGGTAGACCACAAATTTCTTATATTGATCAATTTCCAGAACCAAAAAATATGGATCAAGGAAATTTTCTGCAAAGGTTATCGGATGCGTTGGAGGAAAGTAAAAATAAAGTAATAACAAAACTACCCGTAGGTTGTTCTATAATTGCAAATAATTACTTTTGGCTTCATGGTAGAAAGCCATTTAAAGAAAATAAGGAATTAAGCAGAGAATTGTTACGAATAAGAGGATCTTTTTTTGTTAATTAATTCAATATAATCAATATAAAGTATCCAAAATTATGAATTTAGGTTTTATTGGTACAGGTAAAATTGCTTCTTCAGTTATTACTGGAATATGTAAATCAAAAATTTCTTATAAAAAAATTATAATCTCTCCAAGAAATAAAAAAATAGCACAGGGTTTAAAAAGAAAGTTTAAAAAAATTGTAATAGCCAAAAATAATCAGCAAATTGTAGATCAGTGTAATTGGGTATTTTTATCTGTGACACCGACCGTTGGTGAAAAAATTATTAAAGATTTAAAGTTTAAATCCAATCAAACTGTTGTGAGTTTCATTTCTACTATAACTTTGTCTCAATTAAAGAAAGCAATTAAAGTAAAAGCAAAAATTGTACGAGCAATACCTTTGCCTCCAATTTCATTAAAAAAAGGTCCTGTACCTATTTGTCCTCCCAATCCAAAAGTAAAAGCATTTTTTAATAATTTGGGAACAACTGTAGAAATTAAAAATGAAAAATCTTCAATAAATTTTTGGTCAACATCTGGAATGATGGCACCATTTTATGAGGTGTTAAGAGTTATGACTGATTGGCTGGTAAAAAGAGGGGTAAAAAGAAATAATGCTCAAAAATACATAACATCTTTATTTTTGGCTTTATCTCAAGATGCAGTCGTAAATTCAAAAGAAAATTTAAAAAATTTAGTTAAAGAATCTCAAACGCCTAGAGGACTAAATGAACAGGGTGTTAAAGAATTAACCAAAGCTGGATTTTATAAATCTCTAGAAAGAACTTTAAATAGTATTCACAAAAGACTAAACAAATAAATCAAATGTCTGAAAATATTTTAGAGATTAATAATTTAAGTAAATATTTTGGTGGATTAGCTGCTGTTTCAGATTGTTCAATTAAAGTTAAAAGAGGAACAATCACAGGTATAATCGGACCTAATGGATCTGGCAAAACAACTTTATTTAATTTAATTGCAGGAAACTTAAAATCTTCAGGAGGAAGCGTAACTTTTGACGATGAAAATATTACTGATGTTCCTTCCTATGAATTATTTTCTAAAGGATTATTAAGAACTTTTCAAATTGCTCATGAGTTTTCAAATTTATCTGTTCTAGAAAACTTAATGATGGTTCCAGGAAATCAATCAGGCGAAAAGCTAATGACAGCATTATTTAAACCAGGTTTAGTTGCAGAGGAAGAAGCCGCAGTTAAAGAAAAAGCAAAAGAAGTTGTTGAATTTTTAAACCTTGGACATCTTTCTAATGAACTCGCAGGAAATCTTTCAGGTGGTCAAAAAAAATTATTAGAACTTGGAAGAACAATGATGGTGGATGCTAAATTAGTATTATTAGATGAGGTGGGGGCTGGTGTTAATAGAACTTTGCTTAAAGATCTTGGAACCGCAATAGAAAAACTTAATAAAGAAAAAGGTTATACTTTTTGTATGATCGAACATGATATGGATTTTATTGGAAGATTATGTGACCCAGTGATTGTAATGGCTGAAGGATCGGTTTTATTTGAAGGAACAGTTGAAGAAGCAAAAAAAGATGAAAAGGTTATTGAGAGTTATCTTGGAAGAGGATCAAAATTAAAGGATACAAACTAATGGCTTATTTTGAAGGAATAAAAATGACAGGTGGTTATGGAAATGGTCCAGACATTATTAGTTCGTGTTCTGTAAACGTTAATAAAGGAGAAATAGTTTCTATTTTAGGCCCTAATGGCGCTGGTAAATCAACTGCCATGAAAGCAATGTTGGGTTTATTAAATTTAAAATCTGGATCAGTTATGATTGATGGTAAAGATATTTCAAAATTATCACCACAAGACAGAGTTAAAGAAGGAATTTCTTTCGTACCTCAAACAAAAAATGTTTTTGCAGGAATGACTGTTGAGGAAAATTTAGAAATGGGTGCATTTCTTATGAAGGATGAAATTCAGAACATTATTGAAGAAATCTATGAATTGTTTCCGATTTTAAGAGAGAAAAGAAATCAAATGGTTGGAGAACTTTCAGGAGGACAAAGACAACAAGTTGCTCTTGGTCGAGCTTTGATGATTAAGCCTACTGTTTTAATGTTAGATGAGCCAACTGCAGGTGTATCACCAATTGTGATGGACGAATTATTTGATCATATTGTAAAAGTAAAAAGGACAAACGTTGCTATCTTAATGGTAGAACAAAATGCAAAACAAGCCTTAAGCATTTCAGATAGAGGCTATGTGCTAGTGACTGGAGAAAATCGTTATTCAGGAACTGGAAAAGAATTATTAGACGATCCAAGAGTAAGAAGCTCTTTTTTGGGAGGGTAATATGGATTTTGTAAATGCAATAATTCTTTTATTAAATTATATTTTCATTCCTGCATTAACTTATGGTTCTCAGTTAGCGCTGGGGGCAATATTTGTAACACTTATTTATGGAATTTTACGATTTGCGAATTTTGCAACTGGAGACATGATGTCTTTTGGAACCATGGCAACGATTTTATTTACATGGTACTTTCAATCTTTAGGTGTTTCTTTAGGTGTTTTACCTACTGCTTTATTAGCTATCCCATTTGGAATTATTTTGATGATTCTATATATGCTTTTAATAGATAAATTTGTCTTCAAATATTATAGACATCAGAAAAGCCCTCCAGTTCAGTTTGCAATGGTAAGTATTGGTGTCATGTTTGTAACACAAGCAGTGGTAAGAATTATTATTGGACCTAGTGACAGAAGATTTTTTGATGGAGAAAAATTTATTATTAAAGCTCGTGAATTTAAAGAGATGACAGGTTTAAATGAAGGTCTTGCATTAAAGTCAACTCAAGTAATAACTATTTTTGTAACTATAGTTTTAGTTTCTTTATTATTTTGGTTTTTAAATAGAACAAAAACTGGAAAGAGTATGAAAGCTTATTCGGATAATGAAGATCTTGCATTACTATCAGGTATTGATCCAAAAAAAATAGTTTTAGTGACTTGGGTAATTGCAGGAATTTTAGCTACTATAGGTGGTGTATTGTATGGTTTAGACAAAAGTTTCAAACCATTTACTTATTTTAACAATATGCTTCCTATCTTTGCTGCTGCAATAGTCGGTGGAATTGGAAATCCTTTTGGAGCTTTTTTAGGAGGATACGTTATAGCTTTTTCTGAAATTTTATTAACTTATGCTTATAAAAAATTCTTTATGTATATTTTACCTGAAAGTATGGAACCAAATAGTTTAGTTCAACTACTGTCTACAGATTACAAGTTTGCAGTCTCGTTCTCAATCCTGGTAATAGTTTTAATTTACAGGCCTTCAGGAATATTTAAGGGGAAAGTATTGTGAGAAAAAATTTAAATGTAATAGCAGCTTATAGTATCATGATGGTACTTATTCTTATGGTTGGGATATTTCAATCATGGAATATAGCTTTATCAATATTTAATCTGTGTTTGATTTCCGCGGTAATGACGATGGGTGCAAATATTCAGTGGGGATACGCAGGTTTAATTAATTTTGGAATTATGGGGTATACAGCTTTAGGTGGTTTAGCTGCTGTATTGATATCAGTAGACCCTGTTCAAGAAGCTTGGAGAGCAGGAGGTTTTGATATTTTAATGTGTTTATGGCTTATCATTGTAATGGTTCTAGTTATTAGATTTATTTTGAAAAATTTTGAAAAATCAAAATTAAGAACCTATAGTATTGCAGCTCTCATTATAACAGGGATTATAATTATTAGAGTAACCGCAGAGCCAGGTATTGAAAAAATTGAAGCTGTAAATCCTGCAACAACAGGTTTTCTTGGAGGATTTGGTTTACCAATAATTTTTTCATGGATAGTTGGAGCTCTTTTTGCGGGTGGGTTAGCATTTATAGTGGGAAAAGTTGCTCTTGGTCTTAGAGCTGATTATTTAGCTATTGCAACACTTCTTATTTCAGAAATCGTTATTGCAATTATTAAACACGAGGACTGGCTCACAAGAGGTGTGAAAAACGTTATTGGATTAAAAAGACCGGCACCGTATGAGGTAGATCTTCAAACAACAGATTGGTTTATAAGCTTAGTTGAAAAGTTTAATTCAGGAAAATTAAGTGTAATTGATAATTTGGCTGATCGACAAGCTGCTTTAAACCAACTTGTAATTGAAGGCTCATCAGTATTTGTAAAACTATGTTACTCAGGATTATTCTTAGTAGTAGTTATTATTCTTTTAATTTTAACTCAAAAAGCTCTTTATTCTCCTTGGGGAAGAATGATGAGAGCAATAAGAGATAATGAGGAAGCTGCAAATGCAATGGGGAAAAATGTTGTTAAACAACACTTGTTAATTTTTGTTTTAGGCTCAGCTATCGTTGGAATTGCGGGCGCAATGCTTGTTACACAAGACGGCCTATTTACTCCAGGAAGCTATAGACCTATGAGATATACTTTCTTAATTTGGGTAATGGTAATTGTAGGAGGAAGTGGAAATAATTTTGGAGCAATTTTAGGTGGTTTCGTTGTATGGTTTTTATGGATTGAAGCTGCACCAATATCAATGTTTTTAATTAATTTCTTTACTGCAGGTATTCCTGAAACAAATGCAATTAAAGCTCATTTAATTGAAAGCGTTCCTTATTTTAGATTTTTACTGATGGGATTAGGATTGTTGTTTATAATGAGGTATCGACCTAAAGGTATACTTCCAGAAAAAATAGAAATAAAGTAAACATAATGAAATATATTATATTAGGCGCTGCTGCAGCTTGGGCTTTGTATATGGCTGACAAGTATTTATTCTTTTAATGAATAAAAATCTTTCGTTACTTATTTTAAGCCAGATTTTCGCTTTTACAGCTGCACCAGTCACTGTTTTTTTAAGTGGTATAATTGGTTCGAAATTTACTCCAATAAAATCTTTAGCAACTCTTCCAATGGCTTTGTCGGTTGTTGGAATTGCGTTGTTCGCTTTTTTTGCTGCAAAGCTTATGAGTTTGATTGGTCGAAAATTAGGATTTATTTATGCATCAATAGGTACATGTTTTGCATCTCTTTTAACTGCGTACTCTATAATAATAGAAAGCTTTGTCTTATATAATTTAGGATGCTTTTTAATTGGCGGAGGAATAGCTTTCAGTCATCAATACCGTTTTGCAGCAGTCGAGGTTGTAAATAAGGATTATGCACCAAAAGCAATTTCTATCATTTTATTAGCAGGAATAGGTTCAGCGTTTATTGGTCCAAATATTGCAAACATTTCGAAAGGATTTATTTCAGATCATATGTATGCAGGTTCTTATCTTGCTCTTGCAGTATTATCTATTTCATCAACAGTATTTTTATTTTTTTTTCAAGAACCTAAAAAGACATCAAATAATCAATATAAAACTGGAAGAAGTTTTTTAGAACTTATGTCACAACCAAGATTTCTACAGGCACTTGTAGCTTCAGCTTTTGCCTATGCTGTAATGACTTTTTTAATGACAGCCACACCCATAAGTATGCACTTGATGGAGAAAATAAGTTTGTCCAGGACTGGATTTGTTATTCAGCTTCATATAGCAGCCATGTTTTTACCTTCACTAGTTACTGGAAATTTAATTAAAAGGTTTGGTCATAGTAAAATTATGTATATGGGAGTTTTATTATTTTTAGTCACAATTATTACCAGTTTATTTGAACAAAACTTTATTAATTATTTGATTGCTCTTATTTTTCTAGGTCTAGGATGGAATTTTTTGTTTATTTCAGGAACGAGCTTACTTGTTTTGTGTTACAGAGAAGAGGAAAAATTTAGAGCTCAAGGGTATAATGATTTTATCGTTTACACTATTCAAGCAGCAGCGAGTTTGTCTGCTGGGGTTTTTCTAAACTTAACTAGCTGGAAAACTATGAATTTAATATGTTTGATTTTTCTAATTATAATAGCTCTTTCTACTATAAGAGCTGATTTAAAAAAAAACCCCAGTAATTAAATTACTGGGGTTTTTTGAATTAAGATAAAAAATTATCTTTGTTTTTTAGTTTTGAATTTTCCGCCTTTAACTTCTTGTTCTAAGAAAGAACCTTCAGCTTCACCAACTTCAGTAAAAGTTACTCCAGTAGCACCTTCGTAATTAATCTTTTTACCTTTTGCTAGTAAATCTAAACCTTTCTTAAGTTCACCTGGATAAATTTTAGTTCCAGGAGCATTAGCAACATCCATTACATTTTTTGCAATAGATGCTCTGTCAGCAGAGTTACCTGCTTGCATTGCAAGAACGATTAAAGCAGCTGCGTCGTAAGATTCACCTGTGTAAGGACCAGAAGCTTCTACACCTCCAGCTTTTGCAACTTCAGCAAATATACCTGCACCTTTACCAGTAGAACCTGGTAATGATCCAAATGATTTGCTTAAATCTTTTCCAAATGCATCAACTAAAGATTGACCAATCATACCATCTGATAAAATAAATCTATCAAATGCACCAGAGTCTAAAGAAGCTTGAATAATTCCTTTTCCTCCTTGGTCAAGGTAACCAATAACTGCTACAGCATCACCACCAGCAGAAGCAAGAGTTGCTACTTCAGATGAGTAATCTGCTTTTCCATCTTCGTGAGCAGTTACAGTTGTAACTTTAATACCATGAGCTTCAACTGCTGCTTTGTAAACATCAGCTAAACCTTTACCATAGTCATTGTTAGTATAAGTGATTGCAACACTTTTTACTTTTCTATCTTTAGTTATATCAGCTAAAATTTGACCACCTCTAGCATCTGAAGGAGCAGTTCTAAAGAAATATCCTTTATCATCTAGAGTTGTTAATCCTGGAGAAGTAGCTGAAGGTGAAATCATTACTACACCATTTGGTACAGCAACATTAGTTGCAATAGCACCAGTTACACCTGAACAGTCTGCTCCCATAATCGCAGCCACACCACCTGAAATTAAACCTTCAGCTGCAGCTGTTGCCGCTGCTGAGTCAACACAAGTTGAGTCTGCTCTTACTGGCTCAATTTTTTTTCCACCTAATAGAGAACCTGAATCAGAAGCTTCTTTAAATGCAAGCTCTGCAGATGCAGCCATAGCTGGAGTTAGAGATTCAATAGGACCAGTGAATCCTAAAATGATCCCCATTTTAATCGAATGTCCGTCTGCCATTACATTTGAACCAAAACTTGATACAAACATAAATACAGCGATAAATAGTTTTCTCATTATCTTCCTCTTTATTGTTAACAATTTATAAAAACCAATTTAAGTATGAATACAATCAATATTCAATGACAAAATTATCCTATTTTAGATAGCTTAATTGATGTTGGGAGTTATCTTATAGAGAAGGGGTCTAGAGAAGGTTCATCTGATGTATAGAACCAAGTTGTTTTTACTCTTGTGTAGTCTTTAATTGAGTCAATTCCTGCTTCTTTTCCATATCCACTATCCTTGATACCTCCAAATGGAGCTGAAGGAGAAATTAATCTATAAGTATTTACAAATGTTATTCCTGCTCGGATGGCATTAGACACTCTCATTCCTCTTGCAAGATCACTAGTATATACACCTGAAGATAGACCATATTGATTATCATTCATTAATTCTATTACTTCTTTTTCAGTATCAAATTTCATGACCGATAATACAGGACCGAAAAGTTCATTCTCAGCAGCTGGTAAATTATGATTTTCACATTCAATAATTGTTGGAGGAAAATAATAACCTTCATTTGAAAATGGATGTCTTTTACCACCACATTTAATTTTTCCACCTTGTTCAACTGTTAATTTAATATTTTTTTCTATTACTTCTAATTGTTTAAAGTTGCTTAAGGGACCCATTTCAGTACCAGAGTCCATTGGTGCACCTATATTTATTTTTTCTGCTCTTGATGCTAATTTATCTAAAAATTCATTATAAATTCCTTTTTGTAAGTACAACCTTGAACCTGCTATACAACTTTGACCACTTGCTCCAAATATTCCAGCAGTGATTCCATTAATTGCATTTTCTTGTTTAGCATCATCAAAAACAGCTACAGGACTTTTTCCACCTAATTCTAAACTTACTTCAGATAAATTTTCTGCAGAGTTTCTAATAATATGTCTTGCAGTTTCTGGACCTCCTGTAAAAGCTACTTTCTCAACTAAGTTGTGAGTAGTTAAAGCTTTACCACATGGATCTCCAAAACCAGAAACTACATTTACTACGCCTTTTGGTATTCCAGTTTCTTCAACTAACTTTGCAAACTCAAACATAGTTGCTGGCGCTAATTCAGAACATTTAATTACAACCGTATTTCCCATAGCTAAAGCAGGAGCAACTTTTGTTGCAGTTAAAAACATTTGAGAATTCCAGGGAATGATAGCTGCAATAACACCTATTGGAATTCTTGTTGTGATTGCTTGGATATTTGGTTTATCTATTGGAAGAACTGTTCCTTCAACTTTGTCAGCTAAACCTGCGTAGTAATCATAATATTCTGCAATATATTTTGCTTGTTGATAAGTTTCTCTATACAGTTTGCCTGTATCAATCGTTTCAATCTTTCCTAATAATTCAGAATTTTCTCTGAGCTTATTTCCAATCGCTCTTAAATATTTTGCTCTATCTCTTGCAAGCATTTTTGGCCATTCACCTTCAAAAGCTTTTTGTGCAGCTTTTACAGCTCTATCAACATCATTTGCACTAGCTTCAGGAACCACAGCCCAAGGCTTATTATTTTCTGGATTTAAAGTTTCAAAAGTTTTTTTTGTATCAGAGTCTACCCACTGACCATCTATAAACATTTGATATTTTTTTAATTCAGGCATTATTTATATGTTTCATTATTGCATTATTTACTTCATCTGCATATTCAATAGTGCATAAATGTTTTCCATTTTTAATTTCAACATATTTTGAATTTTGTATATCTTTATTTAAATTTTTTGACATATTAGGCGTAGATCCTGGATCATCTGATCCTGTTATAATTAAGGTATTAGTTTTAATATTTTTTATGTTTTCAAGATTGTCCTCATAGTTTGCAAATACTTCATAAGCCTTAATAAAATTTTCTTGATCAATTCCCTTCTTATTTAGAATTTTCATAAACTCATCGTATAATTCAGGGTTTTGCTCAAGGTACTCATTTGAAAACCATCTCTTCATTGCCATTTGAGATATTGGCATATTTTTTTTTGCTAAATTTACTCTATCAATTACATTTTGTCTTTCTTCAGCCGTCCGTTGATATGTAGTGGATATTAGAGTTATAGAATTTAAATAATTTTCATATTTTGAGGCGAATTCAATTGCAATTAAAGATCCGATAGAAAAGCCAATTAAATTAAATTTCTCTATCTTTAGGTTGTTTACTAAATTTGACAATTGGTCAGTAAAATTTTCCATTGATAAATTTGGCTCTTTAAAGGGTGTTTTTCCATGCCCTAACAGATCGTAAGTTATAAATGAACTGTCTTTAAAAAATTCAATTTGTGGTTTCCACATTTGCTGATTTAAACCAACACCATGAATAAAAATTATTGGTAAAGAATTCTTGTTATTAAAATAATAATGATTTTGATCTGTATCAAAATTATAAGACATCAATTAGTTATCAATGCCCATCTCTTTCATGTCTTGATATCTATCACCTGTTCTTGCATGAGCTCGTCCAGTTGGAGCACCTCCAATTGCAACAACTATTTCATCCTCATTTGGTGCATCATGAATTGTAAATTCGTGCGTAAGATAAAAAGGTCTTAATCCAGCATCAGTTTTGTGCATCATTGGAATTGAAATTTTTGCACCTGCAGGACCTCTAGTATTTGTAAAGCTTAAATAGGAAGTACCACCAACGGCATCTCTAAATTTATTTCCAAATCTTAAAGTATGAATAAATGCAGATGCGTGTTCTATCTCACCATTTAATCCAACCATAGCAGCTTTTCCATAAGCTAAAATTTTTTCACCTGATCCAATTTCTTTTGTTAACTCTGGCACTAAAAGATCACCTAATTGAGGTGCAAGATCTAATATTTCAGGTTTTAAATCTTCTACAAAACCTTTTCCAGCCCAAGGATTTTCTATAACAGCTGCAACCGAAACTAACAGAACAGGTTCTTTAGCTTTTTTTCCACCTTCAATAAAAGTTTTATCAACAAATTTTGCAAATTTTCTAAGTTTTAAATCCATTTACTAACTAGCTCTTTGAATGTTTGTGTCTATCGGTTTTATATTTGGAATTACTTCTTCTGTAAATAATTTGATGCTTCTCATACAATCTTCGTGTTTAATACCTGGAAAGTTAGACCAGACTTGTAAATTTTGAAGATTTAATTCTTGTTGAAGTTCTTTTATTTTTTCAATTACAAACTCAGGTGTTCCAAACAATAGATTTCTTTTATGAAGAAATTCATAATTTAATAAATCTAGTTTATTTTTTGTCTCTGGTAATTTTTCATCTGGATCCATATGATTTCCCAATCCTCTCCAATGACAAACCCATCTCATATAATTTACAATATGTTCTCCAGCCATTTTTTCAGCCTCTTCCATAGTTTCTGCAACAAACATATCTCTAACCAAACTAATACCTTCCCCTAGTGGTACATCTCTATTTTCAGCTTTAGATTTTGCATCTTTATAAATTTCAAATCTTTTTTTCAAAGCTTTTACAGTTGGTATCCACATAATTGTATTAAGCCCATTTTCTGCTGCCCACTGAATTGATCTTTCTCCATCAACTACTTGAGAAATTGGTGGAAAAGGTTTTTGATAAGGTTTTGGTAATACAGATATTTGTTTTAATTCATTTGTTTTTAAATCGACAACATTTTCTTTTGGAGGACTCATATCGTGTTGCCAAATAAAATTAGGAGATGGATAGGTATAAAATTCTCCTTGATGAGAAAAGAAGTCTTCAGACCATGCTTTTTTCATTATGTCTAATGTTTCTGAAAATAGTCTAAAATTTTTTGCTTGGTCTTTTAAGTCAGCTTCTTTATTCATGTTGATTGCTTCTCTACCATAAACTCCTCTACCAATACCCACTTCAACTCTCCCTTTTGACATTTGGTCGAGTGTTGCAATATCTTCTGCAAGTCTTATGGGATTGTGAAATGTAATTACGTTACACGCTTGTCCTAAACGAATATTTTTAGTTCTTGCAGCAGCATCAGTGCACATCATTAGTGGATTGGTGCACGACTCCATTCCCTCATGATTAAAATGATGTTCGGTATACCAAATAGAATTCCAATTATTTTGATCACAATATTCAGTGATCTCTCTAGCTTCATCTAAAAGTTGGGTATAAGGTTTTTTATCCCAATTAGTAGTGTTACAAAAATATCCAAAGTTCATAAAGCCTCCTTTAAAAATTAATTTAAAGACGACCGATCCCACTTTCGTAAATTTTTGAATTTAACGACGAGTTATGTATCGCTTTATATTTAAACCTTATTATTACTAACGTTGATATTCAATAAATTTCTTTAAGGATTTGTTAAGAAATTTCTCATAAATTGGACCATTATTTTTGAATTTGCTTCCATTTAAAAATGATTGGTTCATTTTGAAATCATAGGACGGTTCAAAGAAAAAAGGAACAGAGAGTCTCTTACTTTTATTCCACAAAACTCTGTGATTAGTTGCTTTAAATTTTCCTTTGCTTAGAAACTCCAAAGCTCTACCAGTGTTTACTACTAAAGCTTTTTTGTTAAACGGTACATCATACCATTTTTTATTTTTTCTATTTTGTACCTGCAATCCACCTTTTCTATCTTGATAAAGTACCGTAAACACTCCACTATCAACATGTGTTTCACATCCAAGAGCAACCCCGTCTTGTTTAGATATTTCTATTGGTTTTGTTTGATTGGGATAATAATTAAATCTTAATGTGCTTAATGTTTTTAATCTTGAAAAAGCTGCACTAGAAATATCGGGGTTTTTTTTATTAAGTTTTATTACGCTTTTAAATAAAGTTTCACTCAATCTATAAATATTATCAAAATATTTATTTAAAATATTAATTGAGTTTTTATTAAAACACAGACCTAGATTAAGAAATTCTATGTATTGATTATTTAAATTTGCTGAATATTTTTTTGTAACCTTCAAATCACCTATATCTAAACCTTCTTTTCCATTAACATCATTAGGAAAATATCCTCTATATAGATTTTTATTTTTTTTATTCCATTTTTTAGGTGATAATTTTCTTTTCTTACTGTCTGGTAAATTAAAAAATTTGTTGCCAACCTCACATGTTTTTTTAATTTCTTTTAGATTAATTCCATGACCGATAATTTGAAAGAAACCAACATTGTTACAAGCTTTTTCAATTTCTTTAATTGTTTTAAAAGCATTTTGAGTTTCAAAATTATTTTTAATTAGCGATGATATATTAATTGTTGGTATATAGTTTTTGTTCATCTTCTTACTGGAGTTTCTGTTGCAATATATTGATCTCTAACTCTTTCTCTAAGGTAAATATAAATTCCAGCTGCTATTATACAGGCAACTCCGATAAAGGTTCTGGCTGATGGTATTTCGTTAAATAAAAAATAACCAGGAATCATAGACATTATAATTAAAGAATATTCAAACAATGAAACAACTGATGGTGAAGCAACAATGTAAGCCGAAAATATACAAAGAAAAGCAATCGATGCAGCAACACCAAAAAATAAGATAAATTTCCATGTATATTCAATATTTGAAAACCATTCTCTAAAAATAAATTGAGTAGTGGGGTCAAAATTAGGATTGTTCAATTGACCATTTCCCATGAATAAAAAGATTATTCCACAAAGGATTAATGCAATTAGATAGAAATAAAAAAGTTGTGTGTTTACGTCATCTTTGTCAGATGTATATTTAGTTATTGTCATTGAAGCTGCATAAAAAAATGCGCATAGGACTGGTAATAAACTTTTGTACTCAAAATCAGAAAAGTTTGGATCTAATACAATGAATACGCCAATAAAACCAAATACAATTGCAGACCATCTTCTAATACCAATAAATTCCTTCAAAAAAAATTTTGCAAAAATTGATACAAAAAATGGACATGAAAAAAATAAAGCATTTGCAGTAGCTAATGGCATATAGGTTAAAGAAATGAAGAATGCAGAAAAAGCCAAAAAATGAAGAATAATCCTGACAAGTGTTAAAAAAGGATAATAAGTTTTTAATGAAACTTTTTGGCCTCTGAATTTGATGTATCCAAAAAGTAAAATTGCTGCAACAAAATATCTTCCAAAAAAAATCTCATAAAGTGCAGCTTTTTCAAAAATAAATTTAATTAAAGAATCCTGCATTGCAAACAAAGTCATTGCAGCAATAATTAAAAGAATTCCTTTTGAGTTATTGTCAGTGCTCATTATGCACCTATATCAAAAAAAAAATCTTTCGAATATTTAATTATTTCTTCAATTTAGAAGTGAATAGAAGACCTTCAGTTGAAAATTTTGATTTGTTTTGTTCAATAAAGTCTTTCATTATTTTTATTTTTTCTTCCTCAAATTCTGTGACTTTCCTTTTGCTTAAATCTATATACAGCGATATCCATTCCATAGATGCAGAAAGTTTGTTAGTTTTTTGAGAAATCATCTCCATTTTGAAATGCAATCTTTTTTTATCATGATCAAAATAAGTGAGATTAACATTAACCATCTCACCTTCTTTAACTTCATTTAAGTATTTAGTATTTGTTTCAACAACCATAGTACTTCTATTAAGATCTTTTGCTGCAGTTCCTCCCATTTTGAATTTTTCAAGCGCAACTTCCCATGCTTGATCAAAAACAAGCACATAATAAGACATGTTCATATGGTTGTTGTAATCAACCCATTCCTTTTTTACTTCGAAAGTTTTTAATAACACTTTATGATCTTGTTAATGAAGACTGTAATTCTTGGTTTGAAATGTATCCCTTTACATTTCCACTTTTATCAACCACTTCACAATTTGAATCTGAACAAACAATTTTTGGTAAAAAATCTTCAATAAACTCATCTTCATTTACTTTAATTAAGTTTGACTTGTCTATGTCATTAGCTTGATCAGTAGTTTTCATAATAATCTTTGCCTTGATTACTTTTGCTCGGTTTACATCTTTTACGAAAGCTTTTACATAATCATCAGCAGGGTTCATAATAATTTCCTCAGGAGTTCCTACTTGAACTAATTTTCCAGAATTTAATATCCCAATATGATCTCCTAATCTTAATGATTCATCTAGATCGTGCGTAATAAATACAATTGTTTTTTTTAATTCTGCTTGAAGATCAATTAATTGTTTTTGCATATCACTTCTAATCAGAGGATCTAGAGCGCTGAAAGCTTCATCCATTAACATAATATCTGTATCAGTAGCTAATGCTCTTGCTAAACCAACACGTTGCTGCATTCCTCCCGATAATTGAGCAGGGTATTGATTTTCAAAACCAGTAAGACCAACTGCATCGATTTTTTCCATCGAGATTTTATTTCTTTCATCTTCACCTTTCCCTTGCATTTCTAATCCGTAACCAACATTTTGAATTACTGTTTTATGCGGGAACAAACCAAATCTTTGAAATACCATGCTCATTTTATGTCTTCTAAATTCAATGAGCTTCTCTTTATCAAGTGACATTACATTCGTGCCCTCAACTAAAATTTCGCCATCAGTTGGATCGATTAGTCTATTTAGATGTCTTATTAGTGTTGATTTCCCTGATCCTGATAAACCCATACAAACAAAGGTTTCTCCTTCTTCAATTTTAAGCGAAACATTATCTAATCCAACGGTATGACCTGTTTGCTCTAAAATTTCATCTTTTGTTGCACCATCTTTTACCATTGGCAGTACAGAGGAAGGGTTATTTCCAAAAATTTTGTAAACGTTGTTGATCTCAATTTTTGACATGATGTAATGTTCTAACAGTTACAATCATCATATGTAAAACAAATATTATACAACTTACAATTGTTTTAAGAAATAACGGTTGTATTTATTTGCTTTTACTTATTTTTTAAATAAGAATTTTATTTATGGAGCAAACAGATAAAGATGTGCGACTAGAGTTGTCCGCTCTCTATAGAATTTTACATATGTACGGTATGACTGATCTTGCAAATCAATGTGCAGGCGCAAGATCTGCTGAGGATAAAAATTGTTCTTTTGTTCATCCATACGGAATGTTTTATGAAGAAATTACCGCTTCATCTTTAGTTAAAATTGATCAAAACGGAAAAAAATTAGACTCAGATGGACCTTGGTTAAATGATGGATGCATTAACCTTGCTCAATGGATTTTTAATAAAAGAGACGATGTAAATTTTTATGTTCATGGACATGCCAACGATGTGATGGCAGTTGGTGGCACTAAAGAGGGTTTAATGTATCTCTCACAGGCTGCAGTTTATTTAAATCATCTTGTTGGATATATTGATTATGAATTTGTTGAGGACAAAGAATTTGGAAGCAAATTTGAAAACCTAATTAGCAAACACGATATTTTGATTACTAGAAATCATGGATATTACACTTTAGGAAAAACTGCAGCAGAAGCATTTTTCAGAGCTTATTATCTGGAGCAAGCATGTTCAGTTCAGGTAAAAAATCTTGCTATGGGATTAAACAAACATGAGATAGATAAACAGAAAGCTGCATATTTCTGGGAAAACATGAGTGACTCTGATGATTATAATTATGATGGAAAAACAGAGTGGGCTGCTTTATTAAGAAAATTAGAGAGAGAACATTCAAATTATAAAAATTAATGGAACAAAATTTTACAATTAAAAATATAACTAAAAATTCTACAAATTTAGAAGTTGACTGGAGTGATGGAAAAAAAAGTAAATTTAATTATTTATGGCTAAGAGACAATTGTCCAACTGCACATGATAAAGACTCACGTCATAGAATGTTTAATATTTTAAAAGTATCAAATAATATTAATCCAAAAAAATTTTCAGTAAATACTGAAGGTAAGCTTGAAATTGAATGGAGTGAGGGAGACCACGTAAGTTATTATGACCAAAATTGGTTAAGAGAAAACTGCTATACAATAAAAAATAATTTAAAATATAAATCACCATACCAACTTTGGGATAACTCTTTGCAAAATGATCTGAAGTCAATTGAGATTGAACATGATGAAATTATGAGTTCAGATGAAGGACTTGTCAGATGGTTAGAACTCTTACATCATACTGGAATTGCTATAGTAAAAAATGCTCCAACTGAAAATAATTCTGGCTTTAAAATTTTAAATAGAATTAGCCATACCAGAGAAACTTTTTTTAAAACACCATTTGAAGTAATTAATATTCCTAAACCAAATAATTCTGCTTACACAGCACATGCACTAAGAAATCATATGGATTTACCATGGTTTGAAACACCACCTGGTTATCAATTTCTTCATTGTTTAGTTAATTCTGCAACGGGAGGAGACTCATCCGCTGTAGATGGGTTTGCAGTAGCGGATTATTTAAGAAAAAATGAGAAAGAAATATTTGATACGCTAGTTAACGTTCACTTAAAATTTAGAGACATGGATTATACACAAGAGTCTGTAAGAAGTTATTATGCACCCGCGATATCTCTAACAAAAGATAATGATTATCATGATATTCGGTTTAGTGTAGCAACGATGGATGCTTTAGACTGTCATCCTGATTTGATGGATAAAGTTTACAAAGCTCATCACCGATTTGGAAATTTGCTTCATGACGATCAATTCCAAATTAAATTTAGATTAGGACCAGGTGATATTTTTTCTTTTAACAATAGACGATTATTACACGGTAGAACTGAATATGATCCAAACTCAGGACATAGACATTTACAAGGTTATTACATGGATCGAGATGAAATTATTGGAAGACTAAGATATTTAAAAAATTCGGTTAACTCCAACCAGTAACATTCTTTACTTCAAGATATTCCTCAAGGCCCCAAACACCTCCTTCTCTCCCATTACCTGATTGTCTGTAACCACCAAATGGAGTTCCGGCATCTGCTCCATTTCCATTTATGTAAACACATCCAGATCTTAATTTTTTAGCAACTCTGTGTGCTTTTTCTCTGTCTTCAGTTTGCAAATAATTTCCAAGACCATAAGAAGTATCATTTACAATATTGACTGCCTCATCTTCGGTCTCAAATGGAATTATAGATAATACAGGTCCAAAAATTTCTTCTTTAGCAATTCTCATTTCATTAGTTACATTTGTAAATATAGTCGGTTTAATAAAATATCCTTTGTTCAAACCGTTTGGTAACTCAGGTCCACCTGCTGCAAGAGTTGCGCCTTCAGAAATTCCACTTTTAATAAGATTTATAATTTTATCATATTGAACTTTAGAGATGACGGGTCCTATATGATCTCCTTTTTTTGAAGCTTGATCTACTTTAATTTTGTTTGCTTCATCCACTGCTTCTTTAACAGCTCTTTCATAAATTGATTTCTCAACCAGCATTCTTGTTGGTGCATCACAAGATTGACCAGAATTGCTCATTACATTTCGAATACCATCTCTTACTGCATCTTTATAACTGTCAGCAAAAACAATGTTTCCACCTTTACCACCTAATTCAAGACAAACCCTTTTGATTGTTTCTGCAGCGTTTTTTGAAATTAATCTTCCTGCTCGTGTTGAACCTGTGAAAGAAACCATATCAATATCAGGGTGGCTTGAAATGTGGGTTCCCACTCCTGCGCCGTCTCCATTTACCAAATTAAATACACCTTTTGGAAAACCTGCTTCATCAATCATTTCTGCAAATAGCATTCCAGAAATAGGAGCTATCTCTGACGGTTTTAAAATCATTGTACATCCAGTTGCGAATGCAGGGACAACCTTCAAAGCAATTTGATTAATTGGCCAATTCCACGGTGTGATTAATCCACAAACTCCAATTGGCTCATAATAGATATGATTATTTGATTTATTATCAAAGTGTTCATCAAATTTAAAATTTTTTAATCTTAAAATGAAATCATCTAAATGATCTTTCCCTGAAGCCGTTTGAACATCTGTTGCCCAATCCATTGGTGCACCCATTTCAAGAGAAATAGCCTCAGCCATTTCATTAAATCTTTTTTTATAAACTGATGATAATTTTTCAAGTAAACTAAGCCTTTCTTTCTTGCTAGTTTCTTTCCAAGTATCAAAGGCATTTTTTGCTGATTTAACAGCTAAATCTGTATCCTCTTTTGATCCTAAAGAAATAACAGCAAACGGGTCTTCATTGCATGGATTAATTACGTCAAAATCATTTTTTTTAATTGGATCAACCCACTGACCATTTATGTAAAATTTTCTTTTATCTAACATTTTTTATCTTAACACATTAATTAAATTTCATATCCTTTTTCCTCAGGTTCATTATCAACCAACTCATCAGGAAAACCATTAGCTCTAAAATTAATATTATTTAAATCCTCCATCCTTTTCACAATCATTGATGACCAAGCTCTGGAACCATATTTTTTTTGACCATCTTTAAAAATTTCAACTATTTGTGGAGAAATTTCTAAAGGAGCATTCAGTTTTTTTGCAAGATTATCAAATAGACTTGTGTCTTTTAAAACCAAATCCATTGTAAAATTTATATTATAAGATCCATTTAATATAACCTGACTTTCAGTTTCATGCACAAATGAATTACCAGAGGAAATAGCAATTCCTTTATAAGTTTTTGCTAAATCTAAATTAGATTTTTTTGCTACAGTCCAAGCCTCACCTAATGCAACTAAATGTGCAGATGCTAGATAATTTGTAATTACTTTTAATACACTTGCTGTACCAAGCTCACCAGTGTGTAATATTTTTCTCCCCATAACAGTTAATGCAGGTAAAATTTTTTCAAATGCTTTTCTTTCTCCACCAACAAATATTGCAATATTACCTGTTGCTGCTCTATGACATCCACCACTCACAGGCCCATCCATTGGTATAGCTTTTTTTTCTATTACTTTTTTCCCAAGTCTTTTTACTTCATTTTCATCTGTGGTGCTCATTTCTAACCAAATTTTATTCTCTGATAATCCATTTATAATTCCATCATCAGCCTCCATCACTTCTGCAGATACTTCAGGAGAAGGAAGGGAAGTAATTATTAAATCCGAGTTTTCTGCTAATTCTTTTGGAGATTTTGCAACCCTAGCACCTAAGTCTTTTAAGGAATTTGTTAAATTTTCATCTAAATCTCTTACTGTAAGATCAAAATTGTTTCTTAATAAACTTCCCGCAAGTTTTCCTCCAACATTACCTAAACCAATAAATCCAATTCTCATTTTATTTCCTCTTCTTTTTTGTTTTTTGTAAATACAATTAAAATCACACCAACTATGATTATTGTGCCCCCAATAAATAATTCTGGTGTTGGTTTTTCACCTAAAAGAAATATAGCGGCTAACAAACCTGTTGGTGGTATCCCCATAGTAACAATTGGAAGTACTTTATAAAGCGGGTTATTTTTTAAAACATAATAAAAACAACCGTATGTAATTGGTTGCATAATGAAACCAATATAAATAGCAATAATCCAATGATCAAATTTTGCATTTGTCAGATAATTAATTGTATTTCCATCAATTATTGCAGATAGAATTACCAAGATTGGTCCAGAGAATAATGCTAACCAAGCAACTAATGCTAGAGGATTAATTTCTTTGCTTAATGGTTTAACCATAACTTGTCCAAGAGCCCATACAGCTGAACCTAAAATCGTAAGACCAATTCCAATAAATTTTCCATCTAAGTTAGGAGATCCAGTTAAAATATAAACACCAACAAAAGCGATAGCTATACCAATCAAAGCTCTAATAGTTGGTTTTTCTTTAAGCATGAAGTAAGCAAAAATAACTCCAAACGGAACTTCTGTTTGGACTAAAAGAACTGCTGCCGATGCATCAATTAAATCTAACCCTGAATAAGTAATGCTATATTGTAAAGTATTAGCCACTAATGATGCTGCAAATATTCTTTTTAAATAACCTTTTGGGATTGGAAACCACCATATCAACAATAATGCTGCAAAAGTAAATCTTATGCCCATCAAAAGAATAGGAGGAAAAGATTCAAATGCAGGTTTAGCTATTACAAAACCAAAGCCTAAAAAAATAGGCACCAAGGACGCTACAAAAGTATCTTTTATATTCATACCTATTTTTTATATTAATGATTATTAAAGAACTTCTGATATATTCACCTTTTAAAATATGAATTCAACAAAAATAGATCCCAAATATATTACTAAATCAAATCCAAGAATTGGACTTATTGCCCTTGCAAGCGATTTTATGATTGAAAGAGATTTTATAAACGTAATTAAAGACAGAGAAGTTGATTTCTTTGTAAATCGTATCGAATGCTATAACCCACTAACAAAAGAAAATTTGATCAAAATGTCAAATAAAGTAACTGAGGTAACAAAAGATATATTACCTGATCAAGATATCGATTGTGTTGTTTATGGCTGCACATCTGGAACAATAGCTGCAGGCTACGAGTCTATTGAAAAAAAAGTAAAAGCTGCAAAACCTATGGCAGAAGTGACAACTCCAAGCACCGCTGCAATCAAAGCTTTAAAGAAATTAAATATAAATAAAATAAGTCTATTTACACCTTATAGCAAAAAACTTAACGATGAAGTTTTGGAATATTTTAAAAACGAAGGATTTGAAGTTACTTCAAATTCTTATTTTGATATAGAAGCAGATTACGATATTGGAAAAGTTGATCAGAATTATTTATATAATGTTCTATCTGAGATAGATTTAAATGGCGCAGAAGCACTCTTTGTTTCTTGTACTGCTTTACCAGTGTTGCCAATTATTGATAAATTAGAGAAAAAATTAAATACTATAGTTTTATCTAGTAATCAGGCTTTAATTTGGGACACCCTTGTTAAAATAAATAAAAATAACTCGGTCGAGGGATTTGGTAAATTATTTAAAGAAAATTAATGTTGTTCACAAAAGAAGAATATAAACAAAGATTAACAAAAGTTAAAAAAATGATGCAAGAAAAAGGCATCGATCTTTTAATCTCACATGACACGAACAACATGAATTACCTAACAGGTTATGATGCTTGGTCTTTTTATTATGCTCAATGCGCAATTGTTCATATAGATGCAGACGAGCCTCTATGTTTTGTTAGGGCTCAAGATGCAGGTGGCGCATATATTAAAACTTATTTAAAGGATGAGAATATTTTAGTTTATGACGAAAATTATATCCATACTTGGCCAAAACATCCTTATGATAATTTGGTAGAGATTATAAAAGAAAGAAAATGGGATAATTTATGCATTGGATTAGAAATGGATGCGCATTACTTCACTGCGTTTTGTTATGAAAAAATAAAGCAAGGATTACCTAATGCAAAAATCAAAGATAGCGATCGTCTAGTTAATTGGGCAAGGTTAGTAAAATCAGATGCTGAAATAGGTTTCATGAAATCTGCTGCAAAAATTTCTGAAAAAGGAATGAAAACTGCAATGAAGGTTATTAAACCAGGAGTAAGACAGTGCGATGCAGTGGGTGAAATTCAAAAAACTTTATTCTATGGAACGGAAGAATTTGGAGGAGAATATTCTAGTATTGCAACATTACTTCCAACAGGGAAAGGTACTTCAGCTTCGCATTTAACAGCAACACAAGATAAATTTGTGGAGGGTGAGGCTACAATTATTGAATTATCTGGAGTTTATAAGCGATATCATGCTCCAATGGCGAGAACAGTTCTGCTTGGAAAACCCAATCAATTAAAGATTGATACAATGAACAAAACAATTGAAGCTTTAAATGCTGGCATAAGTCAAATTAAGCCTGGTAATACAGCAGATGATGTTGCTCAAGCTTTTTGGAAAATATTGGATAAATACGGTATAGAAAAAAAATCTAGAACAGGTTATTCGATTGGAATTGGTTATCCTCCTGATTGGGGTGAGCATACACTCAATATCTATAAAGGTGACATGACAGTTCTTGAGCCCAATGTTTGTTTCCACATGATAGCGGTAATGCAGTTTGGAGATTGGGGTGTTGAAGCATCTGAGGCTATAAGAGTTACAGAGAATGGATCAGAATTGTTTTGTAATTTTCCAAAAGAGCTTCATATTAAGAGTTAATTAGCTATTGAAATCTATTTATACAAATGTTTTATATTCACCTTTATGTCTAAAAATCCAGAATTTGTAAAATTCGATAAAGTAGATAAAAGTTATGACGGTAAAGTTCTTGTCGTCAAAGATCTTCAATTAGATATTGCAGAAGGTGAGTTCATTACAATGCTTGGTCCATCTGGTTCAGGTAAGACAACTTGTTTAATGATGTTAGCTGGTTTTGAAACACCAACTCACGGTGAAATATTATTAGATGGAAACATAATTTCTAATATTCCTCCACACAAAAGAGGTATCGGAATGGTTTTCCAAAACTATGCATTGTTTCCACATATGACAGTTTATGAAAACTTAGCTTTTCCATTAAGAGTAAGAAAAGTTGAAAAAGATGAAATAGATAAAAAAGTTGATAAAGCCTTATCTATGGTTTCATTAAGTGGATTTGAAACTAGAATGCCAGCTCAACTTTCAGGTGGACAACAACAAAGAGTAGCAGTTGCAAGAGCACTAGTGTTTGATCCAGCAGTTGTATTAATGGATGAACCTCTTGGAGCATTAGATAAAAATTTAAGAGAAAGCATGCAATATGAAATCAAACATATTCATGAAAGTATTGGTGTAACAGTTGTATATGTAACTCATGATCAAAGTGAGGCATTAACTATGTCAAATAGGATTGCAGTATTTAATGATGGAAAAGTTCAACAACTTTCAAATCCAGCAGAACTTTATGAGAAACCAGTAAATTCTTTTGTTGCTGAGTTCATTGGTGAAAATAATACTTTTAATGGAGAGGTAGTTGATATCGCTAAAGATAAATGCAAAGTTAAATTAGCAAATTCAGAAATATTAGCTAATCCAATTTCTGTTAAGTCTAAAGGTGAGAAAACAACAGTCTCATTAAGACCTGAAAGAGCATTAATAAACCCAACTGATAAGATGGACAATATGTTTACTGGGAAGATTGAGGAAGTAATCTATCATGGTGATCATACAAGAGTTAGATTAAATCTTTTAGGAAGTTCTGAGTTTATTCTTAAAGTTCCTAACAGTACATCCAATTTAGAATTAAAAGTTAGTCAAGATATAAATATTGGGTGGAATAGTGTTGACGCTAGAGCATTAGACCCAAAATAATTTCAATTAAAAATATGTATATCTAATATACATTTTAAAGACAAAATCAGCTGTTGACTTCACTTTAGCTATTTGTTGTACTTTTACTTATATAAATTAATTTATATCAACGTTTAAACGGAGGAATAATGAAAAAACTAAGTAAATTATTACTAGCTCTTTCTTTTGTTTTATCTCTTACTTCTTCAGCCTTTGCTGTTACAGTAGCATCATGGGGTGGAGCTTACACAGAGTCTCAAAAGCTTGGGTATGGTGATCCTACTGCTAAAGCACTTGGAATAGAAATCAACTGGGTTGACTATTCTGGTGGTTTATCAGAAATCAAAGCACAAAAAGAAGCGGGTGCTATAACTTGGGATATCATAGACTTATTTGCATTCGATACTATTAACGGATGTGATGAAGGTTTATTTGTTAAATTTGATTTTGACAAAGACTTCCCAGCTGCACCAGATGGAACTCCTGCAAGTGAAGACTTCTTTACAGGAATGCCAAGTGAATGTGCTGTAGGTAACATTTTATATTCTTGGAACTATGCTTTTGATACAAGAGCATTCGGTGGTAAAGAGCCTAAAACAATTAAGGATTTCTTTAACACTAAAAAATTCCCTGGAAAAAGAGCAATCTACAAAAGTGCTTTAACTAATCTAGAAATCGCTTTAGCTGCTGACGGTGTTAAGTTAGGTGACGGCGGAACTAGAGTTTACAGAAAACTTTTAGAAGAAGGTGGAATTGATAGAGCTATGAACAAAATCAAAGCTCTTTGCCAAGATCCTAATGGTGGATGTGTATTCTGGTCTGCAGGTGCTCAACCACCTGAATTATTAGTTGCTGGTGAAGTTGTAATGGCAACTGGTTGGAATGGAAGATTCTTTAATGCTGAAATAGGTGAAGGTGCTCCAATTAAACAAGTATGGGATGGTCAAGGTCTTGACTACGAATATTTCGCACTTGTTAAAGGTGGACCAGATGAAGCAAATGCTAAAAAAGCTTTAGCTATGATGACTAACACAGAGATGTTAGCTGGTAGCGCGAAGTACATTGCATATGCTCCATGGAGAAAATCTTCTCTTGATGTAATCACTGCTGGCGAGCCATGGTACAAAGATGGTAAAACAGAAATGATGCCTCAAATGCCTACTGCTCCTGCAAACACTAAAAACTATTTCTTAGTTGACCCATTCTTCTGGGCTGATTATGGAACAGAAATTGGTGAGAAGTGGGAAGCAATGAAAGCAGGTCTATAATTTCAGTTTTAAACACTGAATTTATATAATATATTTAGGGCGGTTATTTATAACCGCCCTATTTTTTTATGAGCTCTGAAACAAAACAAATTTTAACTACTGACGGAATACCTCTAGAGGTCAGTTTAAAAAAAGCAGAAAAGAAGAATAAGATAAAAGCATTTCTTCTAGTAGCTCCTTTATTATTATTTTTAATCATCACCTATATATTTCCGATCGGAGAAATGTTTACTAGAAGTATTGATGACAAAATGATTACTAATATGCTTCCAAAAACATTTAAGGAAATGGAAAGTTGGGATGGACAAGAGCTACCACCAGAAGAAGTTTTCTCTGCTTTTTATTATGATTATAAAGCACTTGTTGAAAAACAAGAACATGGAAAACTTGGTCAAAGGTTAAATAAAGAAAAAAATGGCTTTAATTCAACAACCAAAAGACTGTTTAGAAATATTAAAAGAAAAAAAATTGATGAGTCTATAAGTATTAAAGAACAAATAATCAAAGTACACCCAAACTGGAATAAGGTAGAGTATTGGCAGGCGATCAAAAGAACTGCACCACCTTACACTTTAGCAAAATACCTAAAAGGTATGGACATGTATTACGCTCCAGATGGAAGCATTGTACAAGTGGATGAAGATAGAAGAATTCATAGAATTCTTTGGCTCAGAACACTAGAAATTGCGTTTTTTGTAACTTTATTTTGTTTTTTGATGGGATATCCAATCGCACATTTACTTGCAACATTGCCAATGAAATATTCAAATCTACTAATGATATGCGTTCTACTTCCTTTTTGGACTTCATTGTTAGTTAGAACTGCAAGCTGGATGATTCTATTACAACAACAAGGGGTCGTTAATGATTTTTTTGTGATGATTGGACTGGTTGCAGATGATAACAGGCCGGAGATGATGTACAACAAAGTGGGTACTTATGTTGCCATGACTCAAATATTGTTACCTTTTATGGTTCTCCCACTTTATAGTGTTATGAAAACCATCTCTCCTAGCTTAATGAGAGCAGGAAAATCTTTAGGAGGAACTCCTTTCGTCGCATTTTGGAAGGTTTATTTCCCTTTAACTATTCCAGGTATAGGAGCGGGATGTTTGTTAGTATTTATTTTAGCAATCGGTTATTACATTACTCCAGCATTAGTAGGTGGAGCATCAGGAACCTTGATTAGTAATCAAATTGCATTCCATATGAAACAAACTTTAGATTGGAGCTTTGCCTCTGCAATGGGATTAATGTTGTTAACTGGAGTTTTAGTTATTTATTGGATTTATAATAAATTAGTTGGAGTAGATAATATTAAATTAGGATAAATATGGCATTACCAAGTTATACAGAAACACGTTATAGGATTTGGCATTATGTTTATTTAACTATTTGTGCATTTGTATTTTTCTTTTTAATTGCACCACTATTTGTAATATTTCCATTATCTTTTAACGCTGAAGAATTTTTAGTTTTTTCTGAGGGAATGAAAAATCTTGATCCTGATGCTTTTTCTTTAAGATGGTACAAAGACATGGTCTATGGAACTAAAAACCCATGGGGATTAGCTGCAAAAAATAGTTTTATAATTGCAATCTTTGCAACCATTGGTTCAATAATTTTAGGTACTTTGGCTGCTTTAGGATTGAGTAGTAGGCACATGCCTTATAAAGGAATTATAATGGCTACTCTTATTTCTCCAATGATTGTTCCATTAATTATTTCAGGTGTTGCAATATTTTTCTTTATGGCAAAAGTAGGTTTAGCAGCAACGCATACAGGAATAGTTTTTGCTCATATAATACTAGGAACTCCATTTGTTGTAATTACTGTAACTGCAACACTTTCCGGATTTGATCATAGTGTGACAAGAGCTGCAGCAAGCTTAGGTAGTAATCCAGTAAATACATTTATGAAGATAACTCTTCCATTGATATTGCCCGGTGTAATTTCAGGAGGATTGTTTGCTTTTGTGACATCTTTTGATGAAGTTGTGGTGGTTTTATTCCTCGCAGGTTTAGAAAATACTACTATTCCAATACAAATGTGGACAGGTTTAAGAGAACAATTGAGCCCGACAATTCTTGCAGTAGCAACCTGTTTAATTCTTTTATCAACCTTAATTCTTGTAACCGCTGAATTATTAAGAAGAAGATCTGAGAGATTAAGAGGAATAAATAGATAATTTACCCAAATAATTTATTCATATATAGAAGTCGCTATGGAAATTAAAAAAGTTGTAGTTATTGGTTCTGGTACAATGGGTAGCGGGATAGCTGCCCACTTATGTAATGCAGACGTACCAGTTACTCTTTTAGATTTAACAACTGAAATCAGCGAAAAAGCTAGAGAAAGAATTCATAATTCTAGACCTCCATTGCTAATAGATAAGAGCAAAATTAACAATATTAATGTTGGAAATATTGAAGAAAATTTTGACGTAGTAAAAGATGCAGATTGGGTGGTAGAGGCAGTAGTAGAAAGAATTGATATTAAACACAATATTTATGAAAAGATATTTAAGAACAGAAAAAAAGGTGCAATAGTTTCATCAAATACATCGTCAATTCCAATTAAAGTTCTATCAGAAAAACTAAATGATGAAGAAAAAAAAGATTTTTGCATCACTCACTTTTTTAATCCTGTCAGATACATGGGATTGTTAGAAATTGTTAAAAACGAAAATAACGACTTAAATAAAATTAATTCTTTAAAGAAATTTTGTGAAGTTGAGCTTGGTAAAGGAGCTATAATCTGTAATGATACCCCAGGGTTTTTAGGTAATAGAATTGGTGTTTATGCTATGCAGGTTGCCATGACGGAAGCATTCAAAATGAAACTTTCAATAGAAGAAGCGGATGCAGTTTTTGGTAGACCAATGGGTATACCTAAAACAGGAGTATTTGGATTGTATGATCTGATTGGAATTGATTTGATGGCTGATGTATTAAAAAGCTTTATAAAAGAACTTTCAGATAAAGATGAATTTCAAATTGTTGCAAAAGAAATTCCATTAGTAAAAAAATTAATTGAGACAGGCTACACCGGTCGTAAAGGAAAAGGTGGCTTTTATAGAATGAATAAAAGTGGAGATCAAAAAATTTTAGAAGCGATTAATTTAGAAACAGGAGAGTATTCAGCAACAAAAAAAATAGATTTAGGAATTGAGACTGTTGACATCAATAATTTAATTAATCGAAAAGATAAGTATGGTGAGTATGCCTGGATTGTAATTTCAAAAATAATTAAATATGCATCTTCACTGGTTCCAGGAATTACCGATAAGTTTAATGATATTGATGAAGCTATGAGACTTGGTTTTAATTGGGCAATGGGTCCTTTTGAAATGTTAAAATCTATAGGGGTAAAGAATTTCTTTGAAAGAATCGATAACTTTGAAAATAATAAATTTTTAGAAAATTTATCAAAAACAAAAGATGAAAATTTCTATGGAGAAAGACAAATTTATACAGACATTCAAACTTTAGGAAAAATAAGACCATCAGCAATTAAACTGGATAAAAATAATTCAGCTGAAATTCATCGATTTAAAGATTTTAATATTGTTGAATTTACAACAAAAGCTTGTGCATTAGATTATGACTCAATGGATGCACTGAAAAATGCAACTGACAAACCCTTAATAATAATTAATGAAAGCATGCAATTTTCAGCAGGTGTAAATTTAAGTTATACTATGAATTTTGCTGATAAAGGAGATTTTAAATCAATTGAAAAATTCATTAAGTATTTTCAAGATACATGCAAAACTTTAAAATACTCTAAGTACCCAGTTGTATCAGCTCCCTCTGGACTTACGCTTGGAGGAGGCTTTGAGGTTTTAGTTCAAAGTAATTTTGTAGCCTCACACACAAATTTAGTTATTGGATTAGTTGAAACTATTGTTGGATTAGTTCCAGCAGGTGGGGGATGTAAAGAAATGTTGTGGAGATGGTCACAAACAGAAGAAGCAAAATCAGACCCAGATTATGCACCATTAAAAGTTTTTGATATTATTGGTTATGCTAAAACAGCTACATCTCCAATCGAGGCTGAGCCATTAAAATATTTAAGACCAGAAGACAAAAAAATAATGAACAGAAACAGTCTTTTTGAGGAATCAAAAAATTTAATTGATCAAAATAATGATTTTATTCCTCCAGAAGAGTGTAACTTCAAACTTTCTGGAAAACCGTTGAAAGATAAAATGGTTAAGGTTTTAGAGAAATTATACAACGAAAAGGTAATTTTAGATCATGGTATGCATGTTGGAACTGAGCTTGCAAACGTTTTAAGCGGTGGAGATACTACTATTGAAAAAGTATTGTCAGAGGATGATCTTTATAAATTAGAACTAGACTCTTTTATGAGATTGATAGAAACAAAACAAACTCAAGAAAGAATTAAACACACATTGTCGACTGGTAAACCTTTGGTTAATTAGAATTAAACATTCTCAGGGTTTTAATATAATCAGGTCTTAAAACATAAATTGCTTTATTACCTGTTTTAATTTTAGTTAATATATCTAAACCATAAACTACTTTACCAATTGGAGTATATTCACCTTGATAAATTGGAATTTCTTTTAATGTAATAAAGAATTCACTATCTTCTGTATCAAATTCTGTTGCTCTAGCAAAACCTACACTTCCCTCTGTAAATTTAAAATCATCGCTCAGTTCTGATTTTAACAATCCTAATCCAGACTTTCCGCTACCAATTTTGGAATAATTTAAATTATTTATATTTCCATACTCAATATCTCCAGCTTGTACAAAAGTATTTTCTGAAACTTTATAAAAAGCAGAACCATCATACATTTTTTGTTCAATTAAAATTTTAAATCTTTCTACCGCTTTTGGAGAAATATCTGGATAAAGTTCAATTATTACATTTCCACACTCAACATTCATTACTGCAATATTATTTGGTTCATTAAAATTAAGTTTACTTAAATTATTTTTTCCAACAAATAGACATTTATTTTTTAATAAAAAAAAAGATGTAAAAGCAAAAATTGAAAGACTAATTAAAAATATAAATAAAATTTTTTCTGATTTTGAAGCTTTAATAGTTTTAATCATAAAATATTTTTATCTATTTTAGCTAAGTTTAATTTTATAAAATTCACTTTGTTATTTAGGATTTTGTCACTATTAATTTTATCTTCAATTGTTTCTTTATCAGTCATTAAAAATGAAAAAATTTCAGCCATATCCTCAGATGGGATAGATTTAGAATATTCTGTTAAAAAACCATCAGTTTTTTCATATAGATCTAAATTTAATCTATCAGAACAAGTTGAACATTCAGCGTAATTAAATGATTTTAGATTAAAAGAGGAAAATCTATCCTCATCAAAATATTCAATGTGAGTATTTTGTATCATATGAAAAATTTCATGGTGCATCATTCTTTCAAAATATTTTTTATTAAAATTAATATCTAAAATTAATGTCCTATTTTTATTATCAGGTATTCCCCCAGTATTAATTTCAGAGATGAATAAATTTTCACAAAATACAATATATTTTAATTTTATCTTATTAAGAAAATTAGAATTATATCGATTAAGATTTTTTTCAATTAAAGGAAATTTTGTATTTAAATTATTTATATTAACTTTGTCACAAGTAATGTTCTTATTTGCACCAATTTTAAAATTACCTTTAGCGCTTAAATAACGAATATTATTGTCGTTTTTTAATTTATAAATTTCTAAATTAGGAATTTTTATCAGATTATAAATTTCATCAGCATTTACGTGCGAAATATGAAAAATAAGAATAAATAAAAATAAAATTTTCATTAAATTATTATAGACGAATTAGATTAGATAATATTATCTTAGATTATTAAAAAATGAAAAAAGAAAGAAACAAAAATCCAATTCAACCAGTTAGTGGAACTAAAGTTCCAAGATTTGCTGGCCCAAGCACTTTCGCAAGACTTCCCGAACTAAGAGATGTGGAAAGTTGTGACGTTGCAATTGTTGGAATTCCATTTGATGCTGGCACAAGTTATCGACCTGGAGCAAGATTTGGTCCACAAAGCATCAGGCAAGCATCTAGACATTTGAGAACTAATTATCATCCTAATTATGATGTTGAGCCTTTTAAAATCCAACAAGTAGCTGATGCTGGTGATATTGCTTGCAATCCATTTAGTATTGATGAAGCAATCAAACAAATAGAAGTAGGCGCAACAGATTTACTAAATAAGGTTGGAGGAATTATAAGTTTAGGTGGAGATCATACTATTGCAGTTCCACTGTTAAGAGCAGTCAATAAAAAAAATAAGGGTCCTGTATCTTTAGTTCATTTTGATGCCCACTTAGATACTTGGGATACATATTTTGGTGCACCTTATACTCATGGAACTCCATTCAGAAGAGCAAGAGAAGAAGGTTTATTTTTAGATGATGCTTCTATGCATGTTGGAATTCGTGGACCACTTTATAGTAGAGATGATATTAAAAATGATGAAAGTTTTGGATTTAAAATAATTCATTGTGATGAGTTTCAAACAGAAGGAACCGATAAAATAGCAGAAAGAATTAGAAAAAGAGTGGGAGACAATCCTCTATACTTATCAATTGATATTGATGTTTTAGACCCTGCATTTGCTCCAGGTACTGGTACACCAGAAATTGCAGGGATGACTACAAGAGAAATGGTAAATGTTTTAAGAGGCTTGTCTGGATTAAATTTAGTTTCAGCAGACGTTGTTGAGGTTTCTCCAGCATATGATCATGCAGAAGTAACTTCTTTAGCAGCAGCAACTATTGTTTATGAATTAACTAATTTATTTGCAAAAACATAAAGAAAGGATAACGTCAAAACATGTTAGACAAAAAAAATTTTTACATTAATGGAGCGTGGGTTAAGCCAAACAGTTCTGAGGAAATTAAAGTAATTGATCCTGCCACAGAAGAAAATTGTGCAGTAATTACTTTAGGGAACAAAGCTGATGTTGATATTGCTGTTAATGCAGCTAAAGATGCCTACGAGTCTTGGGCCTTTTCTTCCAAAGAAGAAAGAATTGCACTATTAGAAAAACTTTATGAAAATTATAAGAAAAGATGGGTAGATATTGCAGAAGCTATAACTCTTGAGATGGGTGCTCCAAAAGATTTTGCAACAAAATTACAAGCAGGCACAGGAGCAAGTCATATTAAATCATTTATTAGATACTTAAAAAATTTTGCATTTGAAAAACCATTAGGCGAGCATGCTCCTAATCAAAGATTAATTTATGAACCAAAAGGTGTTTGTGCATTAATAACACCATGGAATTGGCCGATGAACCAAGTTTGTTTAAAAGTAATGCCAGCAATAGCTGCAGGTTGTACAATGGTTTTAAAGCCATCAGAATTAGCACCACTATCTTCAATGATACTTGCTGAAATTATTGATGATGTAAAATTTCCAAAAGGTGTGTTCAATTTAGTTAATGGTGACGGAGCAACAACAGGTGATGCTCTCACAAGTCATCCAGATATTAATATGATTTCTTTTACGGGATCAACAAGAGCAGGAGCTTTGATTTCACAAAATGCTGCTAAAGATTTTAAAAGAGTAAGCTTAGAATTAGGTGGTAAAGGAGCAAATATAATTTTTAAAGATGCTGATCCAGAGGCTATTGAAAGAGGTGCTTTAAGATGTTTTAGAAATTCTGGACAATCTTGTAACGCGCCAACAAGAATGTTAGTTGAAAAATCAATGTATGAAGAGGCTATTGAGAGATTAAAAAAATATACTGAAAGTTTTGAGGTTGGTGACCCTAAAAAAGAAGGAGAACATATAGGTCCAGTTATTTCAGAAACTCAATACAATAAAATACAAACTTTAATTCAAAAAGGAATAGATGAAGGTGCAAAATTAGTTGCTGGAGGAACAGGTAAACCTGATGGATTAGACAAAGGTTATTTTGTTAAACCAACTGTTTTTGCGGACGTAAATAATAATATGGAAGTTGCAAGAACAGAAATTTTTGGACCCGTTTTATCTGTTATCCCATTTGAAACAGAAGAAGAGGCAATAACAATTGCAAATGATACTGCTTATGGATTAACAAATTATATTCAAACTCAAGATTCTGAAAAAGTACAAAGAGTTGCGAGAAAATTAAGATCTGGAATGGTTGATGTAAATGGGGCAGGTATTGCAGTTGATGCACCTTTCGGTGGTTTTAAACATTCTGGAATAGGTCGAGAAGCAGGTGAACACGGTTTAGAAGAGTTTTTAGAAGTAAAAGCCGTAGGTGGTTGGAGTTAATTTACCGATTTATCTTTTACACCTTCTAAAAATTTAAGACATTTTTTCATTTCATTTAATTCTATGAACTCGTCAATTTTGTGAGCTTGTTCTATGGAGCCAGGTCCACAAACAACTGTACTGATTCCTAATTCTTGAAATAAACCAGCTTCTGTTCCAAAAGAAACTACTTCTCTAGAATTATCACCAGTTATATTTGATACAAATTCACATGCTTCAGACTCATCCAATCTGTTAAAACCAACAACTTCACCTATCACTTCTTTTTTAATATAAGAATCTGGAAATACTTTTTTCATTTCTGGTAAGAGTACATCGTTTGCATATTTATCAATTTCATTCGTAACAAATTCCCCATCTTCTTTCACAACTGGTCTTGTTTCCCATTCAACACTACATTTATCTGCAATGACATTATGGGCAATACCACCCTTAATTCCCCCAATTGATAAAGTTGAATGTGGAGGATCAAAAATACTATCTTTTTGAACTCTTTTTTTTAATTCTTCTCTAATTTCTAAAAGTTTTCCAACATATCTAGTAGCATATTCAGCTGCATTTACTCCTAAATGTGGTTTAGAACTATGTCCTGCAAGTCCTCCAAAGTGAACTGTGTATTCATTCATACCTTTGTGGGCATCAATAATTTTCATTTTAGTTGGTTCACCAATTATACAAATTCCATTTTTGATATCTCTTTTTTTCAATTCCTCTATTAATAAAGGAGCTCCAATACATGCAGTCTCTTCATCAAATGTGTAACAGAAATGTAAGTCTCTATCTAAATTACTTTCTTTGAAGATAGGTGCATAAGCAAGTGTACATGCAATAAATCCTTTCATATCACATGAGCCTCTTCCATATAATTTATCATTTTTAATAGTTGCAACGAATGGATCACTGCTCCAACCTTTAGACACTGGGACCACATCAGTGTGTCCAGATAATATGATAGGTTTTTTTGTGCTTTGATTTTTTGCTTTTAAAGTTCCAAAAAGATTAACTCTTTTTTTGTCATCATCATAAACTTTGAAAGTATCTATACCTATGTTCTTTAAAATTTTTTCACAATAATCAATTAAATTACTGTTATCTTGACCTGAGATAGTTTTAAATCCGATTAAGTCAGTTAAAATCTTGATTGATTTTTCATATAAATTGTTATCTATACTCATAAACTTAAAACACTATATTATATTATGATTAAAGAGCAAATTACCTATAATGATTTTGATAAAGTAGATATTAGAATTGGTACTGTAATTTCTGTTAAAAAAAATGAAAAAGCGAGAAAGCCATCTTTAGTGGTTGAAGTTGATTTTGGAAGCGATATTGGCATTAAACAATCTTCAGCTCAAATTACTCATTATTATAATGAGGAGAATTTAAAAGGAAAACAAGTTATTGCTGTTTGTAATTTTCCTGAAAAAAATATTGCTGGAATAGTTTCTCAAGTATTAGTTTTAGGAGCAATTGATGCCGATGGTAAGGTTACACTTGTTCATCCCTCTCAAAAAGCAGAAAATGGATTACCGATCGCTTAGTAATGCATCCTGAAATTCTCTCTATAACTTTATTTGGAATAGTTGCTGCATTTACTCCTGGACCAAATAATTTCGTTGCTTTCTATTCTGGTTTCAACTTTGGTATTCTAAGAACACTACCTCATATAATTGGTGTAACTTTAGGATTTCCTTTTTTGTTATTATGTTTAGCTTTAGGGTTGATAAATATTTTTAAGCTTTATCCTTTAATTCAAGAAGTATTGAAATATTTAGGAACTCTATTTTTAATTTATTTAGCATACAAAATTTCTTTTTCAGGACCTTCTGATCAGGAAAATAAAAACAAAAATCCAATTAAGTTTCATGAAACTTTTGTTTTTCAATTTTTAAATCCTAAAGGCGTTATTGCATCAATTATTCTTGTTTCAACTTACATTAATCCAGGAGAGACCTTTGTAAGTTATACGACTCAAATTATCATTATGGCTTTAATTGTTTCAGTGACTAGTATAACTCTGTGGACTTTTTTAGGTAAATTTTTCAGGAAATTTGCGACAAATCAGAAATTTATTAATTACTTTAATTATGCTATGTCACTGCTTCTTTTAACAAGCATAATAACTTTTTATTTATAATATGACCCCAGGAAACAAAAATTCTTATAATTCACATAAAAAAATCACAGTTAATGATAATGAGTATAATTATTACTCATTAAATGAAGCAGAAAAAAATGGACTTGAAGGAATAAATAAACTTCCAAAGTCTCTTAAAGTTTTACTAGAAAATTTATTAAGATACGAAGACGATTTAAGTGTAACGAAATCTCAAATAGAAGCGATTAAAAACTGGCTAAAGACAAAAAAATCTAAAACTGAAATTGCATATAGACCAGCAAGAGTTTTGCTTCAAGATTATACAGGAATACCTGCGGTTGCAGATTTAGCTGCAATGAGAGAAGCAGTTAAAGAAAAAAATAAAGATCCAAATACAATCAATCCACTGTCTGCAGTTGATCTTGTAATTGATCACTCTGTGCAAGTCGACCAATCTGCAAAAGCAGATTCTTTTGAAAAAAATGTCGATATAGAATTTGAAAGAAATGGTGAGAGATATTCTTTTTTGAAATGGGGACAACAGGCATTTGATAATTTTAGAATAGTTCCACCAGGAACAGGAATTTGTCACCAAGTAAATCTGGAATATTTATCGAAGGTTGTTTGGTCAGAGGAATTTAAAGGAGAAAAATATCTTTTTCCAGACACTTTAGTTGGAACAGACAGTCATACAACAATGGTAAATGGTTTATCTGTTTTAGGATGGGGTGTTGGAGGAATTGAAGCTGAAGCAGGAATGTTAGGTCAACCAATTTCTATGTTAATACCAGAAGTCATTGGTTTTGAAATAAAAAACAAATTGCCAGAAGGAACCACTGCAACAGATTTAGTTTTAACTGTTGTTAAAATGTTAAGAGATAAAGGTGTGGTTGGTAAGTTTGTTGAGTTTTATGGAGAGGGTTTAAAAAATTTAACTCTTGCAGATAGAGCTACAATTGCAAACATGGCACCAGAATATGGTGCTACTTGTGGCTTTTTTCCTATCGATGAAGAAACTCTAAAGTATTTAAAATTTTCTGGAAGAGATCAACAAACTGTTGATATCGTAGAAAATTATGCCAAGGAACAAGGTTTATGGGCAAGTAACGAAATAGAATTTACTGACATTATATCTTTAGATATGTCTACAGTTGTACCAACTATTTCAGGACCTAAAAGACCTCAAGACAAGGTTCTTTTAACAGATGCACCTGGTTCGTTTAAAAAAGTATTGCAGGAAGCTACAAATAAAAATGAAAAATCAATTTCAAAAGTAACAAATACAGATTATGAAATTAAAGATGGTTCAATATTAATTGCAGCAATAACATCTTGTACGAACACTTCTAATCCAAATGTTCTAATTGGAGCTGGACTATTAGCTAAAAAAGCTATTGAAAAAGGTTTACAGGTTAAACCCTGGGTAAAAACTTCTTTAGCACCTGGATCTCAAGTAGTTACAGATTATTTGGCAAAAGCTGGATTAAACACTTATTTAGATCAGCTTGGCTTTAATTTAGTTGGGTATGGCTGCACAACTTGCATTGGAAATTCAGGACCACTTCCAGAAAATATTGTAGAAGCGATCCAAAAAGAAAATATTTATGCTGTTTCAGTTTTATCTGGAAATAGAAATTTTGAGGGAAGAATTTCTCCTCATATAAAAGCTAACTATTTGGCTTCACCTCCACTAGTTGTTGCATATGCAATAGCTGGTCATATGGAAGTTGATTTATACAAAGATCCATTAGGAAAAGATAAAGAAGGAAAAGATGTATTTTTAAAAGATATTTGGCCATCAAATAAAGAGATAGAAGACACATTAAAAGACTCACTTAATGCTGAGATGTTTATACAAAGATACTCAAATGTTTCTGAAGGCCCAACTCAATGGCAAAAAATTAAAACTGATAAAAGCAGTATCTATAATTGGGATGAGGGATCAACATATGTAAAAAAACCTCCGTTTTTTGACTCTTTACCAGATGAACCAGAAGGATTTAAGGAAATTAAGGATGCAAGACCATTATTAATTTTAGGTGATATGATTACCACTGACCATATATCGCCAGCCGGGAGTATTCAAAAAGATAGTCCAACTGGTGAATATTTCATGGAACACCAAATTTTACCTAAAGATTATAACTCATATGGTTCTAGAAGAGGTAACCATGAGGTTATGATGAGAGGAACTTTTGCAAATATAAGAATTAGAAATGAAATGGCTCCTGGTACAGAAGGTGGTTTTACAAAGTTATATCCAGAAGAAAAAGTTCTTCCTGTCTATGATGCGGTAGTTGAATATAAAAAAAGAGGAACAGATTTAGTTGTAATTGGTGGAAAAGAGTATGGAACTGGATCGTCTAGAGATTGGGCAGCTAAAGGAACAAAATTACTTGGAATAAAAGCAGTAATTGCAGAGAGTTTTGAAAGAATTCACCGATCTAATTTAATTGGAATGGGTATATTGCCATTACAATTTATCGAAGACGTAAATAGAAAAAATCTAAAATTAATTGGTTCTGAATTAATTAGTATTCTAAATATAGAAAAGGGTGTTAATCCCTCAGATGAAGTGACAGTAGAAATCAAATATGCTTCTGGCGAAATAAAGAAAATTAAAACTTTATGCAGAATTGATACAAAAAATGAACTAGAGTATTATAAAAACGGAGGTATTCTGCAGTACGTTTTAAGGAATATGATTTAGTTATGGACGAAGATTTATCAATTATAAATACCAATACTAGAAATGAAAAAATTAAGAATTTTTTTGTAAACAATAAAAATAAAATTATTTCTGGTATAATTATTTTAATCATTATTATAGTAGGTGTTTTTAGTTACGATAAATATTTAATTAATAAAAAAAAGGATATTTCAGATAGTTACAATTCAATAATCATTGATTATTCAGAAAAAACAAAAGAAAAAACTGCTAGCAGTCTAATTGAAATTATAAACAAGAAAGACCCAACTTATTCACCTCTATCACTTTATTTTATTATTGATAATAATCTTGTAAGTGATCAGTCCAAAATCAATTCATTATTTGATATATTGATAAACGATACTTCGTTAGACAGTGAGATTAACAACTTAATTATATACAAGAAGGCACTCTTCAATGCAGATAACGCTCAAGAGGGCGACCTTCTAAATATGTTAAATCCACTGATCAATTCACAAAGTGTCTGGAAATCACATTCTTTATATTTAATGGCAGAATATTTTTATGCAAATAATCAAAATCAAAAAGCTAAAGAATTTTTTAACCAAATAATAGCTTTAGAAAATTCAAATCCAGATATAAGGCTTCAAGCAGAGAGAAGATTGAACAGAGACTTGAGTGAATAAATTAATTTTTACCTTCATTGCATTATTTTTTCTTAATAACTGTTCATTTAATGAAAACTCCAGAATTTGGAAAGATAAAGAAAATAAATTAGAAACAGATAAAAAAATTACAAAAGTTTTTGCAGAAGAAAATATAAGTGTTTCGGAATTTAATAGAGACTTAAAATTAGATTTATCATCGATAAAAATAAATAATAAAAAAAATGAAAATCAAAATAATCTTGGTTTGCAAAATTACAAAGGTGAACTAACAAAGATTGGTAACTTTAAATTTTCAAAGTTAGAGGAACTTAATCAATTAGATTTCAAACCAATTTTTTTAAAAAAAGGTATAATATTTTTCGATAAAAAGGGCACAATTATCAGGTATGACAATAATCAAAAAGTTATTTGGAAAAAAAATCATTATTCAAAATCTGAAAAAAAATTAAAACCAAAACTTAATCTTTTAGTAGATGGTCAAAATCTTTTAGTAACTGATAGTATAGCAAAATATTATTCTGTGAATATTAGTACTGGAGAATTAAATTGGTCCAAAAATAATGATTATCCGTTTAATTCAAATATTAAAAAGCATAAAGATAAAATATTTGTTATCGATTATAAAAATACATTGAGATGTTTTAAAATTAAAGATGGTTCTGAATGTTGGAATTTGCAAACAGAGGACTCATTTACAATTTCAAATATTAAATATTCTTTAATTATTTTAAACGATAATGTTATTTTCAATAATTCTATAGGAGATATTACAGCTGTAGATATTGAGACAGGTTTAATTACATGGCAACTACCTACACAGAGTAGCTCTATAATAAATGAAAGTTATAACTTTAAGACATCTAAACTAGTATCAGATGGAAACTCTATATTTTTTTCAAATAATAAAAATCAGTTTTATTCAATTGATTTAAAAACAGGAACAACAAACTGGATTAATGAAGTTAATTCTAATGTAAAACCTATTTTGGTTGGAAATCTAATCTTTACAATCTCTAATGAAGGTTATTTATATTTAATTGACAAAAATAAAGGCAATATAGTTCGAATTACAGATCTATTTATGAATTACAAAGATAAAAAAAGAAAAAATATTTATCCAATTGGTTTTGTAATTGGAGACAAAAACATATTTTTAACTAACTCAGATGGCAAGATGATCATAGCCGGGATTGAGGATGGAAAAATAATAAAAATTGAGAAAGTTTCTAGTGGATTAGTGTCTGAACCGTTTATATTTAATAACAATTTATATGTAGTAAGAAATGGTTCAATTGTACAATATAACTAAACATGTTCTTAAAATTTTTAGAAAAAATTGGCAGAAAAAAAGTTGTATTAGATAGAGGACCTTCACATCCTAATTTTAAAGAGGCAAAGCCTTGGATGAACCGTTATTATGTTTTGATGAGGTATCGACCTAAATGGTTTCCATTCAATATATTAATTCATGAGATGCTAGCAGATGACCATGGAGAAGGAGTTCATAATCACACATTTCCTTATATCACTATAATTTTAAGAGGTGGTTATTGGGAAACATTAAGTACTGGCAAGTTTTGGCGTCCACCAGGTTATATTGGTTTTAGATCAGCAAATAATTTGCATCGAGTAGATTTGGAACCAGGAACCAAACCATTAACTTTATTTATCTCAGGTCCATTTGGGCTAAGGAAAGGACCAAGATCAGAGTATGGTATTGACTTTAAAACTAAAAAAAATTGATGCCAAAAAAATTTGAAAAAGAATTCATATTTTATTGTGAAAATCAAAATTTAGAAGTTAATCCTGATCAAATTAAAGTTATTAAAAAATTAGAAGATTACCATAATAGTAATTATAAATCATTTTTTTCAAAATTATTTTCCAAACAAAAAACTAAAAAAGGATTTTATTTATATGGTGGTGTAGGGGTTGGTAAAACAATGATTTTAAACCTCTTTTATGATCATCTTGAAGAAAAAAAATTAAAAAAGCATTTTAATGAATTTATGTTAGGTTTTCATGATTTTGTCCATGAGCAAAAAGAAAAAAATGAAGAAAATGTAATCAATCAATTTGTTAAAAATTTAAAATCAAAAGCTTCATTAGTTTATTTCGATGAGTTCCAAGTAACAAATATTGTTGATGCAATGATTTTAGGAAAACTATTTGAACAAATATTTAAAGAAGGTATTAAAATTATTCTTACTTCAAACACTAAAATTTCAGAACTTTATAAAGAAGGTCTTCAACGTGAACAATTTATACCTTTTATAAAAATAATGGAAGATCAATCAATCGAGTATGAATTAAAAATTGAGGATGATTATAGAAAATCTAATGATAATCAAAAACAAAGATATTTTTTTCCACTTAATCAAGAAACCAATTTTAAGATTAACAAATTTTTTAGAACCATAACAAAGGATAAAAAACAATCTTCAATAAAAATTAATGTAAAGGGAAGAGAATTTAAGATAGAAAACTTTTATGAGGGAATCATTAGATATGACTTTAATCAACTTTGTGATCAAAATTTAGGAGCGGAAGATTATTTGGAAATAATTAAAAATTGTAAATTTATAGTAATAGATAAAATACCTCAATTTAATGATGTGAATTCAAATCAACAACAACGTTTTATCACTTTGTTAGATGTAATTTATGATAAAAATATTCCATTGGCAGTTACAGCTGATCTAAATTTAGATCAATTAACCTCTTCAAGATTGTTAGAAAAACCATTTAAACGAACCATTAGTCGTTTGTATGAGCTTACATCGAAGGAGTATAATTAATGAAACAAGAATTTTATAATCTTCAAATTAAGACTAATGGTCAAAAGTTATATGAGTTTACTAATGATACAATTCATTGGATTGGTCAAAATAACTTTAAAAATGGTATTCTCAATTTAAGTATTCAGCACACAAGCGCCTCTTTAATTGTTCAAGAAAATGCAGATCCAGATGTACAAACAGATTTAATAAATTATTTTGATAAATTAGCTCCTATGGATAACAAACTATATGTTCATACTACGGAGGGAAAAGATGATATGCCTGCACATATTAAATCTGCATTAACAAATAATCAAATTTCTCTAAGTGTGAAAGATAGTGAATTGCTGCTTGGAACTTGGCAGGGCATATATTTATTTGAACACAGATTAGAGGCTCAAAAAAGAACTATAATTCATCATTTTATTGGAGAATAAAATTAAATTTATTTTTTCTTCAAAGATTGAAACGCTTCAAGAGCTGCAGCTCTAGCTTTTTCATGAACAACAATAGGACCCGGGTAATCTTTGCCAATAATTGTTTTTATAGCTTCTTGATACTTTAGTTCCATTTCCCATGGTTTATGAATAAATTTATTTGGAACATTTTTAAGTTCAGGAACCCATTTTTTTACATAAATTCCTTCCTTATCAAATTTCTCACCCTGAAGTATTGGGTTGAATATTCTAAAGTAGGGTGCTGCATCTGCACCACAACCAGCAACCCATTGCCATTGAGCAACATTATTTGCTTTGTTAAAATCTAGTAGACAATTTCTAAAATGCTTTTCACCTTCAGTCCAATTAATTCTCAAATGTTTGACTAAAAACGAGCCAACAACCATTCTTATTCTGTTATGCATCCATCCAGTTTCATATAATTCTCTCATACCAGCATCGACAATAGGATAACCGGTCATTCCTTTTTTCCATGCTTTTAAGAATTTCTCATTTTTTGCCCAAGGGAATTTATCAAATTCTTGTCTAAAATTTCCTTTTAAGAATTCTGGGAAATAATTAATTAAACTATGTGAAAACTCTCTCCAACCAAGTTCATTAATATATTTTCTATAACCAATTCCTTTTGATTTAATTTCAGAACATTTTTTCCAAATACTGTCTACATGAATTTGGCCATGTTTGATGTAGGGAGATAATTTAGAGGTTCCCTCGATAGATGGTATATCCCGAGAAGTTCCATAATCTTTAATTTTGTTTTCAATTAAATTTTTAAGTATTTTTTTTGAATCATTTTCTGAAACTTTCCAATATTTATCAAATTTTTTATACCAATCTTTTTTTGGCAAAATATTATTTGGCTCAATACATTTTTTAAAAAATGAAATCTTTTTTGTTTTCTTTTTAACAATATAATTTTTACTTAGAGGCTTATTTAAATAAACTTGCTCCGCATTTCTCCAAAAAGGGGTAAACACTTTAAAGGGAGTTCCATCATTTTTTGTTATCTCTTGAAATTCATTTAAAATATTTCCTTTGAAATATTTATAATTGATTTCATTTTTAATAAATAAGTCACGTATTTTTTTTCCTTTAGCTATAACATCTGGCTCATAAATTTTATTCCAATAAACTGAAAGCTTATCCTTTTTATTAAATTTAGAAAAAATTTCTAATTCATCGCCTTTTACTATTTCAAGATTAATTTTATAATCTGACAATTCTTTTTTTAAAGTTTCTAGAGATTTAAAAACCCACCATTTTTGAGCTTCTCTTTTGTTGTCAAAATCATTATTATTATAAATATATAATGCAATTACATTATCATGATTTTGTGTTGCAAAAGATAAAGCAGGATTATTTTCAATTCTAAAATCCTCTCTTATCCAAAAAATACCTGTGCTACTCATTGATTTAATTTTGGTTAATTAACTTTTGATACATTTCTTGATCAGTATCTCCCTCACAACCAAAAACCAAAACATTAGATTTTTCATTTAAATCTAATTTTTCTTTAATTGCTTGATCTTCACAACTTGTAATCAGACTGATTACGCCAGGTGCTGAGTTTTCTCCTGCAATTATTTTATCATCACTAAAGCTTGAATTTCCAAGTAGTTTCATAGTTTTTGCAATATCATCATCTGGTAAACTAATACAATGCTTAACTGAATTTTTGAGTATTTCCCATGGGACCAATGATACTTCACCACAAGACATACCACCCATTAAGCTTTCTCTTTTAATATCTATTTTTTCTATTTTTCCAGTTTTGATGCTTTCCATTACACATGCTGCGCTATCAGGTTCAACAACTATTATTACTGGAATATGATTTAAATATCTTGCAATACCTGCAACCATCGCAGCTGCCATGCCACCAACACCCGCCTGTAAAATGATGTGGGTTATTTTCTCCTCTTGGATTTGATCAGCTATTTCTTTCATCATGACTGTATAACCTGCCATCGTATACTTAGGTACAATCATATAATCTTTCCAAGCAACATCTTGAACTATTTGCCAATTACTTTCAGTAGACTGTTTTATACATTCAATCAATGATTTTTCATAATTACCTTTTACTTTAACTACATCTGCTCCAAGATTAGACATAGCTTTGCCTCTCGCATCACTTACAAATTCACTAATAAATATTTTGCATTTTAATCCCAATCTTCTTGCTCCCCAGGCAACTGATCTTCCGTGATTACCAGCAGTAGCTGTTGCTACTACTATATCTTTATTTCCTTTGGTTACTTTTTCTACTGCATAAGCTCCACCTAAAGCTTTAAAAGATTTTAAATCAAATCTTTTATTTTCATCTTTATAAAAGATTTTGTTTAAATTTAATTCTTTTGAAAGTTTATTTAAAGAAAGCAGAGGAGTAGGAGAATAACCTTTCCATTTAGAAATACTCTTATAAGCATCATCAATTTCTTCTGTGGTTAAAGAATTAAGAATTTCTTTTTTATTAAATGAAAAATTTTTATTGTCAGTAAACTCTGTGTATTTCCATTGATGACCGTTAGATAATATAGTCATGTACTAACAATCTAGAGTATTATCTTTTTCCCACTTTGTAACATCTTTTGTTTTATCAAAACTATTTTTTGACTTGAATTCATTCATTTCTGAACTTCTTAATTTTATATAACTATTGATTACATCTTTACCAAAAGCATCATTCATATCTTTATTATTTTTTAACAAATTTAATGATTGCGCAAGTTCATCAGGTAGTTTGGGTAAATCTGGATATTTAGCGTGGTCTTCATACATATTACAATCCAAAGGTTTGCCTGGATCAACTTTATTTTTTAAACCATATAGACCAGCTGCTAAAACACTTGCTTGCAATAAGTAAGGATTTGCAGAACCATCCATTAATCTTAATTCAAATCTTCCTGGATCAGGAATTCTGATCATGTGTGTTCGATTATTACCTGTATATGAAATACTACTCGGTGACCACGATGCTCCAGATTTTGTAGGTGGTGCATTTATTCTTCTGTAACTATTGATTGTTGGGTTAAAAAACGCAGATAAAGATGAAGCATTTTTAATTACTCCACCTAAAAAATTATAGGCCATTTTACTTAATCCAAGTTTATCTTTACTGTCGAAGAATTTATTTTTATTACCCTGCCAAACTGATACGTGAGCATGACAACCATTACCGGTTAAATTTCCAAATGGTTTAGGCATAAATGTTGCTCTTAATCCGTGCTTTTCAGCAATTGTTTTTACCATAAACTTAAAAAAGGTATGTCTATCTGCAGTTTTTAGGCATTCTGAATAATCCCAATTCATTTCAAATTGACCGTTAGCATCCTCGTGATCGTTCTGATAAGGACCCCATCCCATTTCAATCATACAGTCGCAAATTTCCTTAATTAAATCATACCTTCTCATTAGTGCAGATTGGTCATAACAAGGTTTGGATTGTGTATCTCTTGGATCTGCAATTGAGTTTCCGTCAGGTGAAATTAAAAAATATTCACACTCAACGCCCGATTTCATTGTTAAATTTTGTTTTTTTAATTTTTTTATTTGATTTTTTAACATCACCCTAGGTGATGCATCTACCGGTTTGCCATTCATCCACAAGTCAGATGCCAACCATCCAATTTCTTTATTCCATGGAAGTTGAATTAAACTATCTGGGTCGGGAATTCCAAACATGTCTGAGTCAGCAGGTGTCATATCTAACCATGCTGCAAACCCAGCAAAACCAGCTCCTGCAGTTTGCATTTCTTTTATGGCGTGAGCAGGGACTAATTTTGATCTTAATACACCAAATAAATCTACAAAACTGATTAAAAAATATTTAATTTTTTTTTGCTTAGCAATTTGAAATAAATTTTTAGCCACAACTTAAGTTAACACAATTATTTAAAAAAAGATAAAATTGTTTCTTTATAATAAATTAAATTTACAACAATAATTACAATTACAGCTAGTATTGCACCATACTTGGCCTTAGGAAACGCTACACCTCTCATTTTTGAGGGCCTTAGTTCTTCTTTATTATCTTCCATAAGTTTAGAACATAAAAAAGGGCGCCACATTTAAGTAGCGCCCAAATTTTAATTTTAATTACCAGTCGGTAATATTGCTTTTATGATCGTTAGCACTATGTCTCTTCTTAGCAAGCCTTGAAAGTTCATCGCTTTCAGATTTTGCTGTAAGAATGTGCCAACCTATCCATAAGATCACCGCAATGATTACCAGTATGCCTTCACTAGATCCAGCACCAGGGTAAATTGCACCAGCAACTTCTTCTGCTGGCTTATTAAGATGATCTATCCAGTTTGTAACTGTAGCCATATTTTCCTCCTTTACCTGGTTGCAGATGAAACTGCTTTTTCATCTTCTTTAGCAGATTCCATCATTTCATAGTCTAATCCAGCTATCTCAACTTCACGAGGGATTCTTAATTTACCCATGCCGTTAAGAACTTTAGCTATGATGTAGCCTGGTATTAGTCCAAGAACAACGAACATAATTAATGCTCCGATGAACTGTCCTAATGGATTAATTGTTGCATAAGTTGTTCCGTCCCACATAGCACCAACACTGTAACCAGATGATGGATAACCATTTAAGACAAAACCACAAATAACAAGACCTACAAATCCAGCATAACCATGTACTGCTACGGCACCAACTGCATCATCAATTTTGAACTTACGTTCAACCCAGTAATGTAGTTTGTATGCAATAACAACACCGATCATACCAATGATCATTGCTTGAATTGGATGATATAAATCATTTCCAGCTGAAGCACAGATCACACCTGCTAGACCACTTGAGTAAGTCCAGAAAGGATCTCCTTTAGCAATCCAATATCCAGCTAACAATCCTCCTGATAATGACATCAAGAAGTTGAATGTAATACCACTAAGTGTAGTAGGCGTTACGTAGATATTTGTTGCTGTCCAGTAAGATATACCTTCCATACCATACTCTGGTCCTAGATCGAAAATAGGTATGTTGCATGCTGCATAAAATCCCCAAAAACCAGTATAAATTAAAAATAATCCTACTGTTACTAGCCAAGGATTTCTTGGTCCAATGTTTCTTGGTTCACCGCTAGATGAAAACTTACCAATTCTTGGTCCTAAAACCATTAGAACACCTAAAGCAAATCCACCCGCGATTGCGTGAATTACTCCTGATGCGTAAGCGTCGTGATATCCAAGAAGTTTTAGCATCCAGCCGTCGAAGTGCCATCCCCATGCAGCATCAATTGTCCAAAATACAGAACCAATTGCAATTGCTAAAATTCCAAATGCAAAAGTTGTAATTCTTTCAATGATTGCTCCAGATACGATAGAAGCAGCTGTCCAAGAGAATAAAAGGAATGCAGCCCAGAAGACCCCAGAAATATGGTCTCCTAAGTTAACAGCCATTAAATCACTTGTTGCCGTATACCAAGTAGCACTAAATGCAGACTCATCGGTGATGAGTGCAGTGCTTTCATTCATTATTGATGGTGCCAAACCCGGTCCTGTTGGGAAAGCCCAGTAGATCCACCAACCAAATAAAAACCACGTTACTGTTACCAGAGGTATCAGCATTGTATTTTTCATAAGTGTATGTTGATGGTGTTTATATCGAGAAGCTCCAACTTCATACATACAGAATCCGACGTGAATTAAGAACATCAGTACTACTGTCACCCAGTAGTAAAATTCTGTAAATATGGTAGTAAGAGCGCCTAACTGATCAGTCATATTTACTCCATATTAGTTTGAATAAACCCTATTAAATTTTATGATTCGATACAAACATAAAGAGTATTAAAAACCTAGCATAGAAGCTAGGTTTTTAAAAATAATCAACTTTTAATTGAAAAATTAAAATTTTAAGTATGCTTTTTTCAAATCAACAAGTGGATGTTTTGGAGACATTTGAAACTTAACTAAAAGTTCTCTTGCAATCATATCTCTATCTTGTTGATTGTTTGGGAGTTTAATTGATTTTGGAATTGTTACCCAACCATTCGCATTTCTACAGAATACTGCTGGTCTATCTTCCTCATAACCCATGTGAACATCTTCCAACCAATTTAAATCATCCCATCCCATCGCTTCTATATATTTTTTTAGAAACGGAGTTATTTTAGAATAGTCTGGTAAGAGATTAACATCATATCTATAACCGATAGACTGGCCAATCATTTTTTCTCTGGCTGTCTCTTTTTTTTTACCTAACTGACCTTTGATCTCTTTTGTTTTTACTACTTTTTTATTTTTTTTCTTTGGCATAGTTACCTCTATATTTTGTGGTAGTTATCAACACCAACTGTGTAGTTAGTTCCAGCTAATGGAACTTTAGCTAAAGCTGATGCTTCAGATGTTAAAGCAGCTAAATCTTCAGGCTCTAAAGAGTGGATATTTGTTTTTCCACAAGCTCTTGCTAAAAGCTGAGCCTCTAAAGTCATCGAGTGAAGATAATTATATACTCTTAATGCTGCATCATCAGGGTTTAATCTTGCTCTTAACTTAGGATCTTGTGTAGCAACTCCTACTGGGCAACGTCCTGTATGGCAGTGATAACATTCACCTGCTTTTACTCCCATTTCTTTTTCAAAGTTTGCTTCTGGGATATCTTTGTTACAATTTAATGCAATCATTGATCCAGTACCAATAGCTATTGCATCAGCTCCAAGAGCTAAAGCTTTTGCCATATCTGCACCATCTCTAATTCCACCAGCATAAATTAAAGTAACTTTTCCAGTTTTACCTACATCATCAATTGCTCTTCTTGCTTCTCTAATTGCTGCAATTCCTGGAATTCCAGTATTAGCAGCAGCAATGTGTGGTCCTGCTCCAGTTGATCCTTCCATTCCGTCTAAATAAATAGAATCTGGATCACATTTCGCAGCCATACGAACATCATCATAAACTTTAGATGCACCTAACTTTAATTGAATTGGCACTTTATTTTTTGTTAACTGTCTTAACTCCTCTACTTTTAGAGCTAAATCATCCGGTCCTAGCCAGTCAGGGTGTCTTGCTGGAGATCTTTGGTCGATACCAGATGGTAATGATCTCATCTCAGCTACTTGGTCAGTAACTTTTTGACCCATTAAGTGTCCACCCATTCCTACTTTTTGTCCTTGTCCAATAAATACTTCAATACCATCTGCTAATTGTGCATGATGAGGATTAAAACCGTATCTTGATTGGATACATTGGTAGTACCATTTTTCAGAATATCTTCTTTCATCAGGTATCATTCCACCTTCTCCAGAACATGTGGCACTTCCTGCCATTGTTGCTCCTCTTGCTAAAGCAGTTTTTGCTTCATAAGAAAGGGCACCAAAACTCATTCCTGTAATATAAACTGGAATATCTAGCTCAATTGGATTTTCGCATCTTGGTCCAATAACAGTTTTTGTTTCACATTTTTCTCTGTAACCTTCGATTACAAATCTAGTTAGTGTTCCAGGTAAGAAAACCAAATCATCAAAAGTAGGAATTTTTTTCATCAATGCCATTCCTCGCATTCTGTATCTTCCTAATTGAGATTTAATATGAATATCGTCTATTACTTCTGGAGTGAAGATAGCATTATGACCTAATAAACTTTTGTTTCTTTTACCTTCTTCATGTGCATGGACATCAGCTTTTCCACCAACACCTTTTCCATTTTTTTTAACTTTTTTAGATTTCTTCTTAGGCATTATATTGCTCCCTTCTTCTCTGTAGGTTCCAAATTGTCATAATTCCAAAGTTTTTTACCAGCTACAATTTTTTTCATTTTACTAACATCAAAATTTTCACCAATCTCAGCTACTTTTAATTTTCTTTTTAGCCAATCTTGATCGCTTTTAGTTAACTCAGCGTCTACTGCATCACTACCATATGATCCAATTTCTCCACCTACGAAAATTGTCCCATCGTACATTGAGTCACCTAAATTTATTCCTACATTTCCAAGAATAATTATTCTTCCTCTTTGCATCATGAAACCAGTAAATGCACCAGCGTCACCACCAATTATTATAGTTCCACCTTTCATATCAATACCAGTTCTGGCACCAACACTACCTTTACAAATTAAATCTCCACCTCTAATTGCCGCACCAAAACAAGATCCAGCATTTTTTTCAATCACTACTTTACCAGCCATTAAATTTTCTGCACATGACCATCCAACTCTTCCATTAATTCTAACTATTGGACCATCACAAGAACCCATGCCGAAATACCCTAAACTTCCTTCAAAAATTAAATTCAGTTTATTTAAAATACCAACTCCTAGACTGTGTTTACCTTGAGGGTTTTTAATAACTATTGTTCCGTATCCTTGACTCATTAAGTTATCGATTTCTTTATTAGCTTCAGGTGCTGTCATGTCTTTAACATCAAGCTCTGTTCTTTTATTAAAATCTACATCGTATGTGCCAAAGTAATAAAAGTTTTCTGCTTCATCAGGATTAAAGAATTTTTGCTGAGTTCTTCCTGTTAATACCTCAGTGTGCATACCCATTGATTGGGCTTTTGACTTTTTAGATACTGTTTTTAGATTTGCCATACTTTCACCTCCCCATCAAAAGGATCATAAGTATCAATTTCTTGTGGTAAAACTGATCTTATTGCTATTTCTTCTGATCCCATTGCAACTAAATCGTCAGATTCATATAAAACCAAAGGTTTTGCAGCCATAGTGTCTTTTGCCATACCTAATGAGTCTTTTGTTGCAACGAAGTATGTGAAAACTCCATCTAAACCAGTTAAAGACTCTTTCATTCCTTCTTCTAAGGTTGCGCCATCTCTCATTTTTTCTGCAAGATAAACTGCGATTAATTCTGAGTCACACTCAGACATAAATCTCATACCTTTATTTTCTAGAACTCTTCTGTTATTCCAATAGTTAGTTAATTGTCCATTATGTACTACAGATACGTCGCTAAATGGATAACCCCAGAACGGGTGAGCAGATTTAATATCTACACCAGACTCTGTTGCCATTCTAGCATGACCAATAGCATGTGTTCCAACTACTTTGTCTAAGCTATATCTATCACAGACCATTTTAGCATTACCAAGATCTTTAATTACTTCTAATGATTTTCCCATAGATAGAATTTCAACTCCTGGAATACTTTCAATTCTTTGTGAAAAATCTAATAAATCTTTTGTATCATAATCAATCTCATATCTAAGCGAGTAGGGAAGAGTTCTCTCTTCTTTAACTACTTTAGCTCCCATCTCAGCTAGAGTTTGGTCTACAATTTTTTTTCTTTCATCATATACAGATACATCTTCCATAACCGATGAACTTCCTTCACCTACGTTTTCACCCACTTTAAAACGCATAATGAAATTTTTACCATCAGTATCTCCATATAAAGCGTAACCTGTTGAGTCTTCTCCTCTATGTTTTAATGCTTGAAGCATACCTTGTAGTTCGCTTCCAACATTTGAGGATTTTCCTCTATGAATTAAACCTGCTATCCCACACATATATTTATACCCTTTCTATCTATTTCTGTGACCTACGGTAGACAATCAAGATAAGTGTCCAGATCCCATTGTGTTGTTGCACCAAGAAATCTTTCCCACTCATCGTTTTTGTACCAATGGAAAACTTTATACATTTCATCTGGCATTGCAGATTTGATTACTTCATCTTCTGCCAGTCTATCCAAAGCTTCACCTAAACTTAATGGAAGTTTTTTAACATCTTTACCAGCTTTTTGAGCTTCATAAATATTTCTAGATTCTGGAGCTGCTGGTTTCATTTTTTTAGTTATACCTTCGTCGCAAGCTTTTAATAAAGCAGCACCTAATAGATAAGGATTATGCATAGAGTCTACTGATCTATATTCAAATCTTCCTGGAGCAGAAACTCTTAAACCACAAGTTCTGTTTTGATATCCCCAGTCAGCATACACTGGTGCCCAAAAACCTTGATCCCATAATCTTCTATAAGAATTTACAGTTGAAGAACCAAGAGCTGTTAATGCTGGTAAGTGCTTCATGATACCCGCAATTGATTGCAAACCAATTTCACCTGGTAATTGCATATCTTTTGTATCAGGCATGAAAGTATTAGTTCCACCCTCAACATAACTAAATACCTCTTCTACACCTGGTAGAGTTTTGTTTCCAAGTTTGTTAACTTTTATTTTTCCACCTTTCCATAAAGACATATTTGTATGACAACCACTTGCAGAAACACCCATAAATGGTTTTGTCATAAAGCAGGCGATTAAATTATGTTCTCTTGCAACTTGAGCACAAATTTGTCTGTAGGTTGATAATCTATCTGCGTTTCTTAAAACATTATCATAGGTCCAGTTTAATTCTAATTGGCCAGGAGCATCTTCGTGATCCCCTTGAATCATATCAAGACCCATGGCTTTTGCGTATTCAATAACCTTCATAAATACTGGTCTTAATGACTCGAATTGATCAATATGATAACAGAATGGTTTAGAAAAACCCTTACCTGTAGGTGTTCCATCTTCATTTTTTGTTAACCACATCATTTCAGGCTCAGTACCAACTCTTAATTCTAGACCATGTTTTTTCTTAAATTCATCCATGAAAATTCTTAGATTTCCTCTGCAATCTGAAGTTAAATGACCACCTGGATTTACTCTTTCTTCTCTGTTTCTAAAACAAGTTACAAATACTCTTCCAACTCTTTTATCCCATGGTAACTGAACAAAAGTTTCAGGATCAGGTATTCCAACAAGCTCCATAGCTTCTGGTCCATATCCTATGTAATTATTATGACGATCTAAGAACAAGTTTGCAGTAGCACCGTAAACTAATTGAAATCCTTTTTCTGCTGTTCTTTCCCAGTGATCTGCAGGTATACCTTTACCAACAACTCTACCTGTTACAGAAATGAATTGATAATAAATATAAGTTATTCCAAGTTCGTTAATTTTTTCTCGAACTTTCTTTACTAGTTTTGCTCTACCTGGCTGGTTAACATGTTTTTCTAAATCCGTCATTTTCACCCCTCAATGAATTATAATTTATTCAAGCGTAGCTGAAAATTTTATTTGTGTCTAGGCTTAGAGTCTAGCTCCAAGGGAACGGACTGTTCGAAGTAGGATGAAGTTCACCCTTCTCGTAACGGTTGAATCTAAACGGCTTCAATAAATCACTCTCAGTACCAAGAATTTCTTTTGCAACAAGTTCTCCAACTCCAATCATTTTGTAACCGTGATTGGCATCTGCAATCATGTAAACGTTTTCAAAAAATCTATCAAAGATTGGAAACGAGTCTGGTGTCATACATCCGAGTCCACCCGATGGTCCTTTTCTATATAAATCTGATTTACCTTCAAATCTTTTTTGACAATGCGCTAAAGCTGAACACCACATTTCACTAAATGCGTCTGTTGTTTGATATTCAGGTGACTCAATTCCATAAGGATCAACATTTACTTCATCAAAATGTTTTTTAACTATGTAAGGAGAGGTTCCTCCTTGTACACCCAAACCTTCAATATCAGGTTTGTAATAAATTCCCCAAATTTTATCTGTTAATAATTTTTTAGTTTTGTCTGAATATAATGGAGCAGTCGAGTCTACATGAACCACAGGAGGTTGTTTTCCGTCATTTGTTTTTAGAAAATCTGGCTCAACGCCAATAACACCCTCTTGTAACATCCAGTAAGTCCACATATCCGTCACATGCATTTTACCATCTTTGCCTTTTATGTTAGCCGTTTTAGGTAACTCTAACATATTCCAAAAATCTCTCGCCCATGGACCTGCGCCGATAACAACCTGTTCACACTCAATTGTACCTTTGTCTGTCTCTACTCCTGTAACAGCTTGACTGTTACTTCCTCTTTTAAATCCTGTTACTTTTACACCTTTCATAACCTGTACACCATTTGATGTAGATTTATTTTCAAGTGCCTTAATTGAATCTTTGTTAAATGCGTATCCACCTTTTTTTTCATGAAGTATTGAAGTGATGCCTTGAGCTTGCCAATCATCAAAAATACCCTTCATATAATTTGAACAATCTTTTTCACCTTCAATAAAAACTGACTCGTAACCAATTGCTTTTTGTTGTTCATAAATACTTGCAACATCCTCATGCATTACCTCAGGAGAAATTTGTAAATAACCTACTGGATTATATTTAAATGCTTTAGGATCACTCTCCCAAACTGAAACTGAGTGAGCCATTAACTCTCTCATTGCTGGTTGGAAATAATTATTTCTTACAACACCACAAGCAATTCCGCTTGCACCTGCTGCAGTATCTTTTTTTTCTAATACAATTATGTCACCAGGATTTTTATATGTTTCAGAAAGTTTCCATGCAGTACTTAGTCCGTGAATTCCACCACCGATGATAACTACTTTTGCTTTCGAAGGTAATGTCGTCATGCCAAAACATTATTTTTTGGTAGGGGTAATTAATATAATTTTTTATAGAACTAAAAATTATATATAAAAAATAGATACTTCGAATTTATTTAAAAATTTGGCTAATAACTTATGTTTTTTAAAGTAACCAAATAATCGTTGAATTCTTTAATAAAAGACTCGCTAGGCATTATATTTTTAATTCGCTGATCAGTTGAAGTTTTTTCAAGTCTAAAGAATCCTTTTTCACAAGCTTCTGTAATTATTAAAGCTGATTTAGGTCTAGAAGTCTTGAATAATTTCGTTTTTAATTCCTCTACCGATAATTTTTTACCTTCTTTATATGCAGACATTACCAGCAACATCATATGATAGTGCGATGGTGATTTTCTAAAAAAGTAATTGCTTGATGTATGAGATTGTCTCATTTGATCTTCCCAAAAATCTAAGAGTGTTTTTTTTTCTTTGGGCATTATTTTTCTTTATGCTCTAACCTTTGATTTTGTTGGGTCATAGAATGGAAACCCAACCACCTTTGCACTAATTCGTTTTTGGTGTCCATCTATTTTTCCTACCTCTACTTCTGTACCTATTTCTGAATACTGTAAATCAATTCTACAAAGAGCAACATTTTTATTTAAGGTTGATGATAAACATCCGCTAGTAACAATACCTACTTGTGATCTCCCTACATGCACACAGTCTCCATGGCCTGCAATTTCTTTTCCTACAAGTTCTAAACCAACAAGTTTTTTTTGTGGATTGGCTTTTCTTTTAATTAATTCTTCTTTACCAATAAAATCCTCTCCTTTAGTTTTTAAAGGCACTGCAAAGCCGATGCCAGCTTCAAAAGGATCTTGTTGTCCATCAAATTCATTTCCAAATAAAATTAACCCTGCTTCAATTCTAAGTTTGTCTAATGCAGCAAATCCAGCTGGTATCAAGCCATCATCTTTGCCAGCTTCCATTAATTTATCCCAAACTTCAGGAGCATGTTTTGGATGACACCATATTTCATAACCTAATTCTCCGGTATAACCAGTTCTTGAAACAATTAAAGGAATTCCCTGTAATTCTTCTATTCTGCAAATGGTAAACCTAAACCATCCTAACTCATCGATCGAAGGTTGAGTAGGTGGTGTAAAAATAATTTTTTTTAAAATTTCTCTACTTTTTGGTCCTTGTAAAGAAACGTTGCTTATTTGATCTGTAGAATTTTTAACATTGGCATTGAAATTTTTTTTCTTAGCAATTTCCTTTAACCATTCTCCAGCATATTCATCACCACAAATCCATCTAAAACCTGTTTCGCTTAATCTTAGGAGAGTTCCATCGTCAAACATCATTCCATTTTCATAACACATTGCAGAATAAACCACCTGTCCAACAGAAAGTTTTTTTATATTTCTTGTAAGTGTGTAGTTCATTAACTCCTCTGCATCAGGACCTATTATTTCAAATTTTCTTAGTGATGAAAGATCAATTAATACAGCATCGTTTCTGCATGCATTATATTCATTAACTAAACCATGTTTAGTGTAATCATTTGGCAACCAAAAACCTCTTGCATCAACAAAGTTTCTAGTAAGCTTTGAAGTTCTTTCGTAAAATCCGGAATTTCTTGTTAATTTTTTTTCTGAGTCTGTTTTCATTCGAAAAGCAAATGATTTACTAAATTCTTTATTTTTATCATAAGTTCTAACAAAAATATCTGTAGGATTCCACGAATTACATGCATCAATATCACTAGGACAAGCTGTTGTTCCAATTGTTAAATCTTTTAAAGCTCTAAACATTACATAATCTCCTGGTCTAGAATAAGACTCATCGGATATCACAGAATTTAAACCAGCAGCAGAAGTATTAAAAAAAAGGTTAATCGCATGCCAACCTTTTTGTTTTTGTACTCCAAATTTTGACATGCTCTCAGTCAAATTATCTGAACAGTTTGGGTGACCAAAATATCCTGCATCTTCATAATATTTTGAAGTACATGCTAGGTTAAAAGTATCATGTTTTCCCACTGTATCTCTTATAACCTCAACGAGAGGCTCATGGTCTGTATCATAAAATTTTGAATGTAATCCAGGTCCAGGAAAAGTATTGCCCATAAATGTTCTTGTAGTTTGCCAGTCCAATCCTTTCTCAATTCCTTTTTCTAATTTTCTTGTATCAAATGCTACGAAGTCAGAACACTGTCTTCCAGTTGGACTGATTACTTGAATATAATCACCTTCTTTTACTTGGTAAGATATAGAAGTTTCTTTATTTATATTTTCTTCATACAAAGGTTCAAAGACAGGATCAGGTATTACATTTAATTCCTTATCATTAACGATTTTAGATCTCTTAATAAAAATTGTTAAATCACTTGGAGGATTTTGGTTTGTGACATCCATATCCTCACCAGGTGCTGCAAAAATAGCATAACACTTATCTTTTGATTTAAATTTGATACTTTCTCCTGCTTTAGTATCTTGATCAAATATGATTGAAGATTTTGAATCTGAAATATTTAAGTTTCTTTTTTTTAATTGATGATTTGTCGCTAATATTGTTTCATCTTTACCATTAAGAACATTTCTAATGAAATTTTTTTCATTGTTTGGTTTTAAATTTAAAATTCCAACATCAGATTTACCATCCTTATTAAAACAAATGATTTCACAAATTTGATTACCCTCATTATTAATAATTTCTAATTCATCATCTGGAAAAATTTGAAAAGCTGTAAGAGCACCACCATTAACAACATGTCGTTCAACTCCAGGTGGTAAAATATTTAAACCAGGGTATTTAATGTCTTTACTTGTTCCAAACATTTTAAATTTTTTTATATTGTTATATTTATTATCACCAATTTTATTGTTTAAATATATATATATTTTTTAGAACTAATTATTCTTTACCTATCTATTCCTTTTGTCATAGACTGTTAGATATTAATATTAATAGAGGGGTATACATGAAAAAAATAATATCATTACTATCTGCTCTAGTGATTTCTGTTGTAAGTTTTGCAGGAATTTCTAATGCTGATAGCAAGAAGCCCATCGTAATCCCAACACATAACTGGTCATCTCAAATTGTAATGGCATATGTTATTGGTGGAATTTTTGAAAGCATGGGTAACAACGTAAAATACGTAAACGCTGACTCTCAAGCAGTTTATGAGTCAATTAGAATTGGAGACGTAACTATTTCTCACGAAGTATGGGAGTCTGCATTCGGTAAGTCATTTACAACTGCTTTAGACAAAGGTGGTTTATTAGATTGGGGTGATCATGAGGCAAGAACTCTTGAGGATATGGGATATCCAAACTGGGTTGCTGAAAAAGGATTATGCCCAGGTCTACCAGATTGGACAGCTTTAAAAAACCCTGATTGTGCTAAAAACTTTACAACACCTGACTCTCCAGATGGAAAAGGAAGAATGTTGGAAGGTCCACAAACTTGGCACGGTGACTTAATTCCTCAAAGAGTTGACGCTTTAGGTTTAGGTGATCTTTGGTGGGTTAAATTTGCTGGAAGTGCAGATGCACTTTGGGCAGAGTTATCTGCAGCTGAAAAAGAAGGAAGAGGAACAATTATATTTAACTGGACACCAAACTTTACAGACGGTGCTGGTTTTACATTTATTGACTTCCCTCCATACACAGCTGGTTGCAGACCAGAAGATGGTGGAGATGGTAAATGTGGTTCTCCTGATGGATACTTGAAAAAAGCAGTTCATGAGGATTTCCCAAAAACTCATCCTGATGCAGCAGCAGCGTTCAAAAAAATGTCATTCTCTACAAGTCAAATTGGTGCAATGGCAGCTTTAGTTGACGTTGACAAAATGACTCACGAAGATGCAGCTAAAAAATGGTTAGCTGATAATAAGTCAGTTTGGCAAGCATTTACTAAATAAGGATTATACTTAAAAAATTAAAATCTCCCCCAACTCCGTTGGGGGGGATTTTTTTTTAAATCAATTTGTGTAAAATATATTAATGAAAAAATATTCTCTTATAATATTTTTTAGTTTTTTGATCTGCTCCTCAGTTTTAGCAAGAAGCACTGGATGTAAAGAAGGTAACTGTGAAAATGGTTTTGGTAAATGGGTTTATACCGATAAAACTACTTATGAAGGGGAGTGGGTTAATACAAAAAAACAAGGTCAAGGAGTCGAAACTTGGCCTAATGGTTACATCTATGAAGGAGAATTTAAAAATAGTGAATGGAGCGGACAAGGAACTTTAACCTTTCCTGACGGGTCTACTTATGAAGGAGAGTGGTCTAAAGGTTTTATGAATGGACAAGGAACATTTACTTGGGCAGATGGAAAACAAAAATCAGGTATTTGGAAAAACGGTAAGTTACAAGAATAATGTCAAAAGAAAATTATATTAACAAAATAAAAGCTTTACCTGAATCTTTAAGGCAATTTATTGGTCTCATAATTATTACTCTTCTAGTGATTATGTCTTTTAGCATTTTAAATGGAATTTTTGGTCAGGGTGATGATTTGGTAAAAAGAATGAAGTTAGAAGAAGAAAGAATTGCTGAGGAAAAAAAGCTTAGTGAATTAATATCTAAATTACCTTCTGGTATATTGGTCTCATTTGATGGCACAGATCATTATAAATTATCCGATGAGGTATATGAGCAAGTATGTAAGGCTACTAAACTAATTCCACAAAGAGCAATTATGGGAGCTAATTTTTTAAATTTTAGAGCACATGAGCTTTATACAATTAATGGAAATAAAATTGATGAAACTTTTGTCAAATGGGATGAAGAAAAAAACAAATGTTTTGCGGGTTTTACAGTTAGTGGAAATAACGTAGGTGTTGATGAAAGTATTACTATAAGTGGAGAAGCTTTAAGTTTTTTAAGTACCGGAATTGATACTAGAGTTTATTTTATTAAAAATTTTTAATTAAGAAAGGTAACAATTATTAACATTTTAATTTTATTGAATTTAAGATAACTTTAAAAATATTTATGTCTGAAACTGTAATCAAATGTGAATCGGTTTACAAAATTTTTGGAGAAAATGCCAAAAAGATGCTTGAGGAGTCTAATGGCAATGTAGATGCAAAAACCTTTCAGGAAAGAGGATGTATTGTTGGAGTAAATAATGCTTCTTTTGAAGTTGCAAAAGGAGAAATATTAGTAGTAATGGGTTTGTCTGGTTCAGGTAAATCAACACTTCTTAGATGTATTTCAAGATTAACGGATGCTACCGGTGGAAAAATTTTTATCGAAGGTCAAGATTTATTAGAATTAAATAATAAAGAGCTTATTGAGCTTAGAAGAAATAAAATGGGAATGGTTTTTCAAAGCTTTGCTTTGTTACCTCATAAAACAGTTGTTGAAAATATTGCTTTTCCGCTTCAAATAAAAGGCACTAATACTGAAGAGAGTATTAGTAGAGCAATGGAAATGGTAAAACTAGTTGGACTAGATGGAAGAGAGAATTATTTTCCAAGAGAACTTTCAGGTGGACAACAACAGAGGGTAGGAATCGCAAGGTCATTAGCAGTAGAGCCTGATATATGGTTTTTAGATGAACCTTTTTCTGCATTAGATCCATTGATTAGGAAAGAAATGCAAGATGAGTTTTTAAGACTTCAGGAAAAATTACAGAAAACCATCATGTTCATCACTCATGATTTTGATGAGGCATTAAAGTTAGCTGATCGAATAGCAATTATGAAAGATGGTATAATTGAACAATTAGATACACCGGCCAATATCGTGCTAAATCCAGCAACTGAATATGTAAGAAAGTTTACTGAAGAAGTACCGAGAGAGAAGGTTTTGATTATTGAGGATGTAATGGATACTTCAAGTAAAGACAATTTAGGAGATTTAAAAGTATCAAAAGATGAAATTATAGAAAATGTTGCAGAAAAAATACTTACTCAAGAAAAATTAGTAGGAGTAGTTGACTCAAATAATAATATTGTAGGATCAATTAAACCTTCAAAAATAATAGATACAGTTTTTGGAGGACGAAAAAACGGTAGTTAAAATATGGAGTATTTAAAAAAATATCCAAAATTATTTCAATGGTTATTTTTATTAATTGTATTTTTTGCTTTATGTTTTGCAATTGATGTTCCTGAAACTTATAAATTTATAAGAGGCCAGGCTGAATTTGTTAAAGATCCAAACCAAAGTGTTTACTTTTTTCTAGGTAAAGAGGTTAGGTATTATGCCTTTGATGTATTTTGGAGATTGCCACCACTTCTAGGATGGCTACCTATTTGGATAAACGACTCTTTATTTTTTTTAATGAATGAATGGATGCCAATGGAGTTTTGGAACGAAGATACTCAAGAATTTAAAACTCGACCATTATTATTAGAGATAAGTAGAAATTTAACTTCATTTATGACTTTTTTAATTGAATTAATTAGGGAGATTTTACTTGGAGGTTTAGAAACTATTGTTGCATTTACAAGTTGGGATTTTATTGATGCTTATCCATGGTTAGAGTTGCCAGGTTTACCTTGGACCATTGTTGCAGCTGGAGCAGCTATACTTTCTTATAAATTAAGTGGAAAAGGATTGGCTTTGTTTGCAGGTTTAACAATGATCTATATTTCTATATTTGGTCAATGGAAACCATCAATGCAAACGCTTTCTTTTATACTTGTTGCAGCTCCACTTTCATTTATTTTTGGTTTAGGCCTAGGTATTGCAGCTTACAAAAGTAAACGTGTTGAAAAAGCATTGTACCCAATTCTTCTAGTAATGCAGACTATGCCACAATACGCTGTATTAGTTCCTGCACTTGTTTTATTTGGAGTAGGTGATCACGCTGCTGTAATTATTACTATGGTTGTTGCAGTTCCACCAATGATATTATTAACAATATTAGGTTTAAGAGCTATACCACCAGAAGTTATTGAAGCTGGAAGAATGAGTGGTTGTACCAATTGGCAATTAATGTTCAAGGTACTAATTCCAACAGCAAGAAGAGATATTTTAATTGGAGTTAACCAAGTTATTATGGTTTGTTTTTCAATGGCAGTTATATCTGCGTTCATCGGCGCAAAAGGATTAGGATTTAATTTGTTGTTAGCACTTAATCAACTCAATATAGGCTTGGCACTAGAGGCTGGTTTATGTATTAGTTTAATTGCAATTTTACTTGATAAAATGTCTTTGGCATGGGCAAATCAGCAACAAGATTATTTTGGTAATCTGACATTTTTCCAAAGAAATAAAAATGTAATATTTTTTGCAGCTTCATTCGTAATTGGAATAATTCTTGCATATGTTGGGACTTTTATTTTCAAAGGTAGTTTTAATTACTTGTTTGAAATTCCTCATAATAAAGGAATATCAACAGCAGATTTTTGGAACAAAGGAGTTGATTGGATTTTTGATACTTTCTTCGTGTATATTAAAGCATTCAATACATGGTTAATTCAAGATGTGCTTCAGCCGATGAGAGCTTTGTATTTAAGAATGCCTGCAGTTGCTACATTGGTACTAGCAGTTGGTGCAGGATATTTAATAGGAGGAATTCGATCAGCATTAGTTGTTGCTGCTTTGACTTTATTTATAGCATTAAGCCCTTGGTGGGATAGAGCGCTAGTTACATTATATATGGCAACTTTTGGAGTAGTTATTTCTTGTTTAATAGGATTTACAGTTGGAACATTATGTTTTCAAAACAAAAAATCTGCAGCGTTTATGCTAGGTGTTTGCGATATATTTCAAACATTCCCATCATTTGTATATCTAATTCCTGTAATGATGCTTTTTGGAATAACAGATACATCTGTTTTAATTGCTGTAATTGTCTACGCAACAATTCCTGCAACAAGATATACAATAGAAGGACTTAGAAGTGTTCCTGTTGGCTTACATGAAGCTGCAACAATGTCAGGTGTAAATAAATTTCAAAGATTAACAAAAATTGAGTTTCCATTAGCATTTCCACACATGATGCTTGGTTTAAATCAAACAATAGTTTTTGCTTTATTTATGGTGATAATTGGAGCCTTCATTGGAACAGAAGATCTTGGTCAATACATTTTAAAAGCACTATCAGATAAAAATGGTGCTGGAATTGGTTTAACACTTGGTATCTGTGTTGCGTTTATAGGATTAATTTTTGATAACTTGATTAGAACTTGGGTTGGAAAAAGAAAAAAACATCTTGGCATAGCTTAGTATTTTGAAAAAATTTATTGTCTCTATTGATCAAGGAACAACCTCGTCAAGAGTTGTTTTGTTTGACACTAAAGGGAACATTAAATTGATTTCACAATATGAATTTAAACAATACTTTCCTAGAAATGGCTGGGTAGAGCATAATCCAAATGAAATTTGGTCGACAACACTTAAAGCATTAAAGCAAGTAATCAAAAAAGCTAAAAGTTTAAAAGGTCATATACTTACTATTGGAATTACAAACCAAAGAGAAACTACAATTTTGTGGAATAAAAAAACTGGAAAACCTGTTTATAATGCAATCGTCTGGCAAGATAGAAGAACTCAGGAATATTGTAAATCTCTAAAGAATAAAAATTATGAAAATACTTTTAGAAAAAAAACAGGGTTATTTATAGATCCTTATTTTTCTGCCACTAAAATAAAATGGATTTTAGATAATATAAAAGTTTCAAAAAAGTTATTAAAAACTAATAATTTATTGTTTGGTACAGTAGATACCTTCTTAATCTGGAAACTAACCAAAGGTAAACAGCATTTAACCGAAGCTACCAATGCAAGTAGAACCATGTTGTTTAATATCAATAATAATAAATGGGATAATGAAATTTTACAGAAATTAAAAATTCCAAGGAGCATCTTGCCAGAGGTAAAAAATTCTGCAGATAATTTTGGAAAAACAGACAAGAGAGTTGTAGGAAAAGAAATACCCATTTCAGCTGTTTTAGGAGATCAACAAGCAGCCGCTGTAGGACAAGCTTGTTTTGAAAAAGGATCTATAAAAAGTACTTATGGTACTGGTGCATTTATAATAATGAACACTGGATCAAAAAAAATTAATTCAAAAAATAAGTTATTAACGACAATTTGTTATCGATTGAACAATAAGACCACGTATGCCCTTGAAGGATCTATTTTCATAGCAGGAGCAGGCGTACAATGGTTAAGAGATAAAATTAAACTAATTAATAATGCTTATGAAACTGAAAAAATAGCTAAATCAACAAAAAGCAATAATGAAGTTTATGTTGTCCCAGCTTTTAGTGGAATAGGCGCACCTTATTGGAGACCTGATGCTAGAGGTTTAATAACAGGACTTACAAGAGATAGTGATTGGAAAACTTTAGTTAGAGCAACTGTCGAGTCAGTTGCTTATCAAAGTTATGATTTATTTTATTCAATGAATAAAGATGGTTTAAAGCCCAGGATAGTAAAGATTGATGGGGGCATGGTAGCTAATAATTGGTTCTCACAATTTTTGGCAGATGTAATTGATTTAAAAGTAATTCGACCTAAAGTCTTAGAAACTACCGCGCTAGGAGCTGCGCTGTTTGCAGGATATCAAGTAGGAGAATTCAAATCATTAAATCAAATTAAAAATACATGGAAAAAAGATAAAGCTTTTAAGCCAAAAATTAATAAAAAGCTGAGAAATCATATATTGCATGGTTGGAAGCAAGCAATTAAAAAAACCTTAGCATAAAGATAAAAATGAAAAAAATATTAATTGTTGGCGCTGGAGCTATGGGAGCTGCTTTCTCAATACCATTGTTAGATAATGGTCACTCAGTTGTGTTAACAGAGCCATACAACTTTAAATTATTAAAAAAATTAAACTCAAAAAAAAAATATCACCCATCATTAAATATAAATTTACCAAAAAAATTAAAAATAAATAAATTTTCAAGTGAAATTTTAAATCGCAACTGGGAGCTAATTGTAATAGCTGTGAGCTCTATTGGAATAGACTTGATTGGAAAAAATCTATCAAAAATTAAAAATAAACCACCTATTTTGGTATTAACAAAAGGTCTTAAATTAGATGGTAGAAATTTAATTTCAATGTCTAGCTTATTAAGAAAATATAATAAAAATTTAAATATCTCAGTTTTGAAAGGCCCATGTTTAGCAAAAGAATTAGCTAAAAAAGTTAAAAGCTTCACTGTTGTTGCAAATAAAAATATAAATACTGCAAAAAAAATAGGAAAATTAATTTCAACAAATTATTATCAAACTGAATTTAGTAGAGATGTTAATGGGGTTGAGTTTTTATCTGCAATAAAAAATATTTATTCTATGATAATTGGAGCTGGGCAATGGCACAATACATCATCAGCTTTGTTCAGAAAATCAATTGATGAAATGAAATATCTTGCAAATTATTTTAAAGGAAAAAAGGAAACTGTTTATGGTCTGGCAGGTTTAGGAGATTTATACGTAAGTGCAATGGGAGGAAGAAATAGTAAAATGGGAGAATATCTAGGTAAAGGCTATACTTTTACCCAAGCAAAGAAAAAGTTTATGAAAAACGATACAGTAGAAGGTGCTGATTTAGCAATAGAAATTGCTCCTTTTGTATTTAAAAAAATTATTAAAAGAAAAATCCCTTTAATGATTTCTTTATTAGAGGCAATTGTTAAAAATAAAAAATTAAAAATTAAATATTAATTTTTTATTTATTTAAAAAAGTTTCCATAGAGTCGTCCATCGCTTTTTCCCAAGGTGTATGATGAATTGGCGCAACTGATCCAGTCACTGGAGAGGAAAACGATTTATTTCTATAAGTTAGAATATCCTCTACTTTATGGTGTTCCCATTCTTTGAAATGTTTTCTAATTAATTCAAAATCAATTTTAGGATAATCAGACATATCATGAAGTTCTTTGGTATATTCTGTTTGAAAATCTATCATTTGATCAGGATTTTCTAATTTTTCCTCCATTGAAACCCACTTATTAATGTCTTTATCTATCTCGTCGTCACTAGGCATTTTGATTTTTCCCATGATCACATCTCTCGCATACCATCCCTGACAGTCAAACATGTTAAATGTATGAAACTGGTCCTGCATACCTAAGTATAAAAGTTTATGATTATCTTGCCACACAACTCCTTTGTAAAGTTTTGGTGGATATAATCTGTTATGAGTTTTTAATTTTAAACTTTCATCTAAAAATGGGAAATGATGAAGATATCCAGTACATAAGATCACTACATCGGCATTTTGTTCTGTTCCGTCTTTAAATATAGCTTTTTTTCCATCTAACCTATCTAAGTAATGAACTTCTTTCATGCCTTTCGGCCATTTAAAGCCCATTGGGTTATGCCTGTAACCAATTGTTACACTTTTAGCACCATATTTATTACATTGCAGTGCTACATCTTCAGCTGAATAGCTGCTTCCCAAAACAATCACATCTTTTCCTCTGAACTCTTCTGCATCTCTAAAATCATGTGAGTGCATTATTCTTCCTGGGAAAGAATTCATTCCTTCGTACTCAGGAATAAAAGGTACAGAAAAATGACCTGAAGAGACTACCACATAATCAAATGTATCATTTAAAACTTTATTATTTACTTTGTCCTGGTAGCTAATTTCAAACTTATCATTTTTAAAAACAGTATTTGTAACTCTTGTATTAAATTTAATCTTACTTTTTATATTTCCTTTACTTACTCTTCCCAGAATATAATCTTGCAAAACTTCTCTAGGAGGAAAAGAGGGAATTGGTTTTCCAAAATGTTCATCAAAAGAATAATCAGCAAATTCCAAACATTCTTTAGGTCCATTAGACCATAAGTATCTGTACATACTGTTAGGTACTGGATCTCCGTATTGATCTGAACCAGTTCTCCAGTTGTAGTTCCATAAACCACCCCAACTTTCTTGTTTTTCAAAGCAAACTATTTCAGGAATTTTTTCTCCTTTATTTTCTAAATGTTCAAATGCTCTTAAAATTGAAAGTCCACATGGACCAGCACCAATGATTGCTACTTTTGACATAGAATTTTTCCTATCATTAATAAATTTATAAATATATCTTACTAACAATTTTTAAAAAAATAAAATTATATTTTGTTATGGGTATTAATTGGAATTATCCTACCACTATGTGGATAGGAGAAAATAGAATTGAAGATTTATCCTTAGCTTGTAAAGAGTTGAATATTTCAAATCCATTATTCGTAACAGACAAGGATTTAATCAGCTTAGATTTGATAAAAAATATAATATTAAGATTAAAAAAAAGTTTTAAAAATTTAGCAATTTTTTCTAATTTTACGGGAAATCCAATTGGAGAAAATGTAGAAGAAGGTGTCGAAGTTTATAATACCTTGGACTGTGATGGTGTAATTGCTTTAGGAGGCGGAAGTGGTTTAGATGTTGGAAAAGCTATAGCATTCATGTGCAATCAATCTCGACCGTTATGGGATTTTGAAGATATTGATGATTACTGGACAAGAGCTGATAGTTCAAAAATTTCAAAAATTATTGCAGTTCCAACCACTGCTGGGACTGGATCCGAAACTGGTAGAGCATCCGCAATCATAAATAAAGAAACAGGTACAAAAAAAATTATTTTTCACCCAAAAATGTTACCTTCGATTGTTATTTTAGATCCTTTACTTACACTAGATTTATCTCCAAGATTAACAGCAGCAACAGGAATGGATGCACTTGCACATAATTTAGAAGCATTTTGTGCACCAGGATATCATCCAATGGCTGATGGTATGGCAATAGAAGGAATGAAATTAATTAAAAATTCATTAATTAAAGCCTTTAAAAATGGAAAAGATGTTAAGGCTAGAATGGATTTACTTTCAGCAGCTTCAATGGGCTCGACTGCATTTCAGAAAGGACTGGGAGCAATTCACTCTTTAAGCCACCCAGTAAACGGTAAATTTAATGTTCACCACGGCTTATCAAATGCAATATTTATGCCTTATGTTTTGACATTTAATAAACACTCAATTGAAAATAAAATAATATCAATTTGTGATTATCTTAATTTAAATAAAAATTTTGATAGTTTTATAAATTGGATTTTGGAATTAAGACAAAATTTAAACATTCCACACAAATTATCAGATGTGATGGACTGTAATAATGTTGATTTAGATGAACTTTCCTTAATGGCATTTGAAGATCCATCTACAGGAGGAAATCCCAAAAAATTAAGTCAAATTGATCTAAAAGAAATGTATATAAAAAGTATTTCTGGAGAATTATTTTAATGAAAAAAATATTGATAGTAGAAGGAAACTTACGAGAAGAAAATCAAAGTTTTTCTGAGGCTGGAATTCAAACACATACAGAAAGCCTTAAAGATAGTTTAGCGTTTTTTACAGATAAATTAGAAACCCACGTGGTCAATCCTTCTTCAGATGAAAATATCGATAAAAATATTGATGCACTTGAAAGCTACGATGGTCTTATTTGGGGAGGAAGTAGTTTGAACATCTATAACAATACTCCAGAAATAAAAAGACAAATTGATTTTATGAAAGAGTGTCAGAAAAAAATAAAAAAAATTCTAGCAATTTGTTGGGGCATGCAAGTAGCTGTGACTGCAGCAGGAGGGGAGGTAAGAAAAGCGACAAAAGGATCTCATAGAGGCATTGCCTCAAATATAGAAATTAATGAAAATGGTTTAAATCATCCACTTTATAAAAATAAAGATCGAAAATTTAACACACCAGCATTTAATTTTGATGAAGTCGTAACAATACCAGAAGATTCAATTTTATTAGCCTCAAACTCAATAAATAACGTTCAAGGAATAAATTTCAAAGTTGGTAACTGTAATATATGGGGACTTCAATATCACCCTGAGATTACTTATAATAAAATGATCAATTTGATTATTTTCAGAAAAAAGAGACTTTTAGAAAAAGGTGCTTTTAAAGATGAGGATGAAATCAATAATCATATTAAATATATAGAAACTGAGAATAATAAATTAGATAAAGTTTCTAGAATGAGAGAATTGGAGAACTGGTTAGACTATCTAAATTTAGAATAAACCTTCTATTTCACCTTTTTTATTTAACTTAATCGAGTCTGCTGCTGGAACTTTTGGAAGACCAGGCATTGTCATTATCGCTCCACAAATAACAACTATAAATTCAGCACCCGATGATAGTCTTACTTCCCTTATTGGAAGAGCATGGCCAGATGGAGCACCTTTTAAATTAGGATCAGTTGAAAAACTATATTGAGTTTTTGCAACACAGATTGGTAAGTCACCGTATCCAGCTGCTTCAAAGCTTTTTAGTTGTTCTCTTATTTTATTGTCAGCAATTACTTCATCAGCTCTATAAATTTCTTTTGCTATTGTCTCAATTTTTTTGAACAATGGTATTTTACTTTCGTATAAGAATTTAAATTTTGCCTCATCTTTTTCACATAATTTAGCAACATGAGCTGCTAAATCTTTTGTTCCTTCACCACCATTTGCCCAATGAGTACAAAGACTTGCTTTAACTCCTAAATCATTACAAAAATCTATTAGTGCTTTTACTTCACTATCTGTATCTTTAATAAAATGATTAACAGCAACTGCAACTGGTAAACCAAATTTTTTAACATTTTCAATATGCCTCTCAAGGTTAACCAATCCTTTTTTAAGTGCATCTACATTTTCGTTTTTTAAATCTTCTTTTGCAACCCCACCATGCATTTTTAATGCTCTGATTGTTGCAACGATTACTACACAACTAGGTTTTAAATTTGATTTTCTGCATTTAATATCTAAAAATTTTTCAGCACCCAGATCAGCACCAAACCCTGCCTCTGTTACAACGTAATCTGCAAGTTTTAATCCAGTTTTTGTTGCAATAACTGAGTTACATCCATGAGCGATATTTGCAAAAGGACCTCCATGTATAATTGCAGGATTGTTTTCTAATGTTTGTGTTACGTTAGGTCTAATAGCTTCTTTAAGAAGAACTGTCATAGGTCCTTGAGCATTTAAATCTTTTGCATAAACTGGTTTTTTATCTCGGTTATATCCAATTGTAATATTCCCAATTCTTTTCTCTAAATCTTCTAGATCATTTGATAAACAAAAGATTGCCATTATCTCAGACGCAACAGTAATATCAAAACCATCTTCTCTTGGAAATCCATTGGCAACACCACCTAAATTAATGTTTATTGATCTTAAAGATCTATCGTTCATATCCATGACTCTTTTCCAAACAATTCTTCTAACGTCTATGTCTAATTTATTTCCCCAATAAATATGATTATCAATTAATGCAGATAACAAATTGTGAGCTGATGTGATTGCATGAAAATCACCTGTGAAATGTAAATTTATTTGTTCCATAGGAACAACTTGAGCATATCCTCCGCCAGCTGCACCACCTTTCATTCCAAAAGAGGGACCAAGACTTGGTTCTCTTAAACAAACAATAGATTTTTTTCCAATTTTATTTAATCCATCATTCAATCCAACAGAAGTAGTTGTTTTACCTTCACCAGCTGGAGTTGGAGTGATTGCAGTTACTAAAATTAATTTTCCATCTGGTTTATCTTTAAGAGTGTCTAAATATTCCAAATTTATTTTTGCGATGTGTCTTCCCATTGGGCTGAAAGCTGCACTCTCATCAGGAACATTTATCTTTGCTAAAATATCATTAATTGGTTGCATTTTAGCTTCTCTAGCTATCTGAATATCTGACTTTACATCGCTCATGAATAATCCTTTAAATTAAAAACATTTACCTGTGACTTCTTATCCTTTTTTGAGATATTTGGAAACTTCTAAAAAATATATATAAAAAAAATAAGCACTATTTATATTCTTTGTTATAAAATTATTTGATGCAGAAGTATTCAATATTTAACTTGGTTAAAAATGCTTTTTCTAATCATCAAAATTGGGATTTAGCCTGGAAAGATCCAACACCTAAGGAAGAATACGATGTTGTAATTATAGGTGGTGGTGGTCATGGATTAGCTACCGCATATTACCTCGCTAAAGAGCACAACATTACAAAAGTTGCAATAATCGAGAAAGGTTGGATTGGAGGAGGAAATGTAGGACGTAACACTACAATTATTAGATCCAATTATATGCATGATGAAAATGGATTGTTTAGTGAGTTTGGAATGAATTTATGGAGAAAGATGAGTCAGGATTTGAACTACAATGTAATGTTTTCTCCAAGAGGAATAATTAACCTTGCGCACTCTGATGCACAAATGAATGCATACGCGAGAAGAGGAAATTCGATGAGGTTAAATGGAATTGATGCAGTTCTTTTAAATAGAGAACAAGTTAAAGAAATTATTCCAATGGCTGACTTTTCTGACAATGTTAGATTTCCAATTTTTGGTGGTTTGATGCAACCAAGTGCAGGCACAGCAAGACACGATGCTGTTGCATGGGGTTATGCACGACAAGCGGACTCTATGGGTGTAGATATAATTCAAAATTGTGAAGTGATTGGTTTTGATGTTAACGCAGGTAAAATAAAAGGAATAAGAACTTCAAGGGGAAATATTAAAGCAAAAAAAGTTGGTATTTGTGTTGCCGGTAGCACAAATATATTAGCTGAAAAATTAAATATGACTTTACCAATTGAAACACATTTACTTCAAGCTTGTGTTTCTGAACCAGTTAAACCAGTTTTAGATAAAGTAGTTACATTTGGTGCTGGTCATTTTTATGTAAGTCAATCAGATAAAGGTGAGATGGTAATGGGAGGTGATCTCGACGGGTATAATAGTTATGCTCAAAGAGGAAATTTACCAACATTACAACACGTTTTAACTGAAGGAATAGCGATGATGCCCTTTTTAAGTAAATTAAAAATGTTGAGAACTTGGGGCGGTATAATGGATATGTCGATGGATGGTTCACCAATTATTGATAAAACACACATTGAAGGATTGTATTTAAATTGTGGATGGTGCTATGGAGGATTTAAAGCCACACCTGCATCAGGATGGACATTTGCACACACAATTGCACAAGATAGAGTTCACGAATTAAATGCTGGTTATAGTTTAAATAGATTTAGTACTGGCCATCTTATTGATGAAAAGGGACTTGGAACAAAAACCTGGATATCGTAAATGCTTTATATAAATTGCCCGCACTGTGGAATGAGGTCTCAAAATGAATTTTCGTATGGTGGTGATGCAAGCGTTAAAAGACCAGAACTTAATAAAGAAGTTTCTGATCAAGAATGGGATAATTTTGTTTACAATAGAAAAAGTTTAAGAGGAAAGCATTTAGAGCTATGGCAACATATTTCTGGATGTAGACAATGGATAAAGGTTGAGAGAGATACAGCAACTCATGAAATTTTCAGAACCTTTAAAGCTGATGAGGAAGTTGCTTAATGACTCAAGCTTTTAGAATTGAAAATGGCGGGTTAATAAATAGAGATAAAAAACTATCTTTTAAATTTAATGGAAAAACTTACTTTGGTTATGAAGGTGATACATTAGCTTCAGCTTTATTAGCAAATGGAGTTCATTTAGTAGGAAGAAGTTTTAAATATCACAGACCCAGAGGTTTCTTTGGAGCAGGTGTAGATGAACCTTATGCGGTGGTTCAACTTTATAGAAATGGTGAAACAGAGCCAAATATAAAAGCTACAGAACAGGAGTTATTTGAGGGTTTAGAGGCTAAAAGTGTTAATTGTTGGCCAAGTGTTAATTTTGACATAGGTGCAATCAATAATTTTCTAAAAATTTTTTTACCAGCAGGTTTTTATTACAAAACTTTTATGTGGCCAAAAAGTTTTTGGTATCGAATTTATGAGCCTTTTATAAGAAAAGCAGCTGGTTTAGGTGTAGCTTCAACTAAACATGACAAAGAAAGGTATGAACATAAATATGAATATTGCGATTTATTAATTGCAGGTTCAGGACCTTCGGGATTAGCAGGTGCGTATGCTGCAGCAAAAAATGGAGCTAAAGTAATTTTAGCTGAAGATAAACCAAGATTTGGTGGATCTTTACTAACTAGTGATGTCAATATTGGAAATCAATCAGGAAAAGATTGGGCCGAGGGAATAATTGCAGAACTTAAAACAATGCCAAATGTTGTTGTAAAAAATAGATCTCAAATTTTTGGATACTATGATCACAACATGCTTGTGATGTCAGAAAAAGTTAGTGATCATTTACCATCAACTAAAAAATACCATCCTAATAAAAGACTATGGTACATTCGTGCAAAAGAAGTTTTGATTTCCTCTGGATCAATTGAAAGACCGATAGTTTTTGGAAATAATGATACGCCAGGAGTTATGCTTTCTTCAGCTGCTAAAGAATATTTAAAAGTATATGGTGTTTTAGTTGGAAGAAAACCATTGTTATTTACAAATAACGATAGTGGATATGAAACAGCAATTGAATTTAAAAAACATGGAGTAGATCCAGTTGTTTTAGACTCAAGGAAAAGCGCTGAGTCAGAAATAATTGATGAAACAAGAAATTTAGGAATTAACATTAAAAATTCATATGTTGTGGTTGCAGCACAAGGATACAAAAAAGTAAAATCTGCAGATATTGCAAGTATTTCAGATGACAAAAAACAACTTGGTAAGATAGAAAATATTCAATGTGATTGTATTTGTGTTTCAGGTTTTTGGACGCCAACTATCCATTTAGCTTCACAATCAGGAAATAAAACAAAGTTTAAAGAAGAAATTGATGCATTTGTTCCAGGACAATCAAAACAAAATGAAATCACTTTAGGTGCAGCTAATGGTGTATTTTCACTTGATGAAACGATAAAAACTTCATTTAAAGCAGGAAGTGAATTATCAAAAAAATTAACTAAAAAAGATAATGAGATAGCTATTCCAAATGTTGTTGAAAAAAAATCTTCTCAACATGATAAGTTTTGGTGTGTTCCATTACCAAAAGGTAAAAATTATAAAAGATTTTTAGATTTTCAAAATGATGTAGCGGTATCTGATGTAGAAATAGCATTAAGAGAAGGTTATCGATCAATTGAACACGTTAAAAGATATACCACTCTGGGAATGGCAACAGATCAAGGAAAAACAAGTAATTTAAATGGATTGCAATTAGTATCCGAAATTGAAAACAAAGTAGTTCCTGCAGTAGGTCATACAACTTTTAGACCTCCATATACTCCAGTTTCTATTGGAGCAATAGTAGGAAGAGAGGTTGGTAAAAATTCAAAACCAACAAGAAAATCTCCAATGCACTCATGGCATGAAAAAAATAATGCAGTTTTTGTTGATGCGGGTGTTTGGTTAAGACCAAGATATTATAAAAGAGGAAATGAAAATTTATTTGAGGCCTCTAAAAGAGAAGCAAAAAATGTGAGAACAAATGTAGGAGTTTGTGACGTAACAACTTTAGGAAAAATTGATGTCAAAGGTCCCGATGCAGCAGAGTTATTAAACAGAGTTTATACAAATGCATGGTTGAAGCTACCAGTTGGTAAAGCTAGATACGGTGTAATGTTAAGAGAAGATGGAATTGTTATGGATGACGGAACAACCACAAGAATTTCAGAAAATCATTATCATATGACCACTACTACAGCTCAAGCGGCAAACGTTCTTTCTCATTTAGAATATTATTTGCAACTAGTTTGGCCTGAATTAAATGTGAATGTAGTTTCAACTACAGAACAGTGGGCTGGAGCAGCTATCGCCGGACCTAAATCTAGAGATTTATTGCAAAATTTATTTCCAAATTCTGATGTATCAAATGAAGGTTTACCATTCATGGGCTATATGGAGGGAGATTTATTTGGTGTTAAAGCAAGAATATTTAGAATTTCGTTTTCAGGTGAGCTTGCTTATGAAGTAAATGTAGAGTCTGATTATGGAAATTATATGTGGGAAAAAATAATGGAAGTTGGTAAAGAATTTAACATTCAACCATATGGAACAGAAGCATTATCAACTCTTAGAATTGAAATGGGACATGTTGCTGGATCAGAACTTGATGGTAGAACAATTCCATACGATAACGCTTTAGAAGGTCTTGTTAGTAAAAAGAAAGATTTTATTGGAAAAAGATCATTACAACGATCTGCATTTACTGCTGAAGATAGACAAAGAGTAGTAGGGGTAGTTCCATTGGATAAAAAAACAAGTATACCTGAAGGCTCACATTTGGTTAAAGATGATAAAGCACCATTACCAAATCCAAAATTAGGTCACATCTCTGCATCATGTTGGAGTGTTGAATATGACAATCCTTTTTCTTTGGCAATTTTGAAAGATGGAAAAAACATGATTGGTGAAAAGCTTTTTGCGATGTCGCCTCTTAAAAATAAAGTAATACCGGTTGAAATAGTTTCATCACATTATGTAGACCCAAAAGGTGAAAGGGTTAGATCATGACATTAATTTCAGCTTTATCAAATGTTCATGTTAAAGGTCAATTTGGAGATCATGAG